>JBCCNG010000078.1:0-10758 GCA_039025955.1 Cyanobacteria bacterium P01_C01_bin.72
ACGTTGCGAACCAGCGATTGCTCATCATAAATTGATTGCTGGTTGGCGATTATATGTGACTAACGCTCACACAGAACGCCTTACTTTGGAGCAAGCAGTCAACTCTTATCGTCAACAATTGCAACCAGAAAGAGGTTTTCATCGTTTTAAACGAGGTCGTCAATTAGCTTTGCCTCTCTATTTTCAGGATTAAGAGCGGCTTCGAGGGTTAATGTTTTTGCTCACGAGCGCTCTAACGTTGTTCACCTTAATGGAATTTGTGTTACGTCGTCAATTAGCGGTGGCACAGCAATCTCTTTCGGGACTTTATCCCGGGTTACCCAAACGTCAGACGAAGCGCCCCACCGCAGAAAAGTTATTAGCTGCTTTTTCAGAGCTTACTTTGTATCTTTATCCTGATGGCTCAAGATAAACCAGTTCTCTCAATTCTCTTCCAAGAGAAATTTTACTTCTAATGAGGATTCCCGAATCTATTTACATAGTTCCTCAGTTAGTTCCTGACTGACCTTAATCGCTCCCCCCCTGATCTTCACTTGATTGTAGCTTCTTTATTCCCTTGATGATTTTCTCAATGAGCGAACAGTGAGTTATTAAATTGTCATGGTTTTTTACTACACAAAACAACATCAATATGTAGGAGTATTGGCGTAAATATTTATTATTTCCTAAGATTAGGAATATTTTTCCTACGATCGAAAACAATAGTTCCGTACTGCTAATGAATTGGCTTAGTAGCGCGATCGCCATTATTAAGAAAAAACCCCTTTAATCGAGTTTGAATAGAAAACGGAGAAAAAAGCAACTTTCTCTAGGGAGACTAGAGGGAAAAGTAAAAGGTTGCTCCCCCATCTTGCTTCCCTTCTGCCCAAACCTTACCACCATGACGATAAATAATACGCTGCACCGTAGCCAAGCCAATGCCCGTACCAGGAAATTCTGTCTGACTATGAAGTCTTTGGAAAGCAATAAATAGTTTGTCGGCGTATTCAGGATCAAACCCAGCCCCGTTATCCTTAACAAAGTAGGTTGGTTGGGCTGCATCATCAGCAATTACGCCAAATTCAATGTGTGCGGCGTCTCGCTTGGAAGTGTATTTCCAGGCATTATTAAGTAGATTATTCAAAACGATCCTCAGTAGCTGGGGATCGCCTTTAGTCTCCAAAGAGGGTGCAAGTTCTATTTCTACCATTCGCTCGGGATCGGTGCTGCGTAATTCATCAACAATGTCTTGCGCGATCGCACTGAGATTTACCTGGACTGGTTTCATTTGGCTACGGGTAACTCTCGATAGCTGAAGTAAAGCGTCGATCAGATCACTCATGCGCTTGCTGTTTGCCTGGATGCGCTGGAGGTAATGTCTGCCTCGTTCATCTAAATTGGGCTGATAGTTTTCCCAAAGAACCTGACTAAAACCGTTGATTATTCTTAGAGGAGCTTGTAAATCATGGGATACAGAATAGGAAAATGATTCTAGTTCTCGATTCGCAGCTTCTAGTTGAATTGTACGCTGGGATAGGGCTTCCTGGGTGGCGGCTAAGTCAGGGATGTCGCTAGAGGTATGGAGTAGAGCATACATCTTGCCTGCGGAATCTCGTAGAGGGGTAATTACGGTGTCAAAGTAATGCACACCATCAGAAAGCTTCACTTCCTCTTGAATGTGTAGCGGCTGTTCGTATTTGAGTGCCTGCTGGTGCTGCCAAGCTATTTGTTGGGCATATTCTGGCGGAAAATATTCGGCGATCGCTTTGCCCATTTCCTGTTCTTTTTCCCAACCCAAGCTTGCTGCTAAGTTAGAATTCGCCAGAGAAATGGTTTCTGTTTCTACTTCCACTACAAAAAGATAGTACGGCAGCAAATCAATTATGTTTCTCAATTCTTGCAGTGATTGAGCGATCTTTTCTTGCTTAACCAGAGAATGAGCTGCTAGATCCCCATCCACATCATTGGCTTGAGGTTGAGATTGGCTATGGTGAGTTGCCACCTGTTGAGCTGGGCTAATATCCATCACGACTCCAGTGAGACGCACTGGTTTTCCCTGAGGGTCGAAATTCAACTTGCCTTTGAGTCTAATCTTGGCTGCTTGATCGGTTGGCTTGACCACTGAATATTCCACATCCAAGTCTTGATGAGCCTGGATTGTCTTGGCAATTTCTAGATCAATAGATTCTCGCTCATCAGGGACAATAGACTGTAAAAAACTATCGTAGCTACCGTCAAAATTTTCTAATTCCAAGATAATTCGACCACGATGACAGACATTAACTTGGTTTGTGTTTAAGTCCCAACTCCAGTTCCCCGTTTTGGTGGCTTCGAGAACCAACCTTAACTTAGCTTCTGTCTCAGCTAACTGTGATTCATACTGCACAATGTCCGTAATATCTTTAGCGATGGAAATTATTAGTTCGTCTGCTTCATTTTCAAAACTTAAGACCGTAGAATAAAGCTCCCAATGAAGCTGTGCGCCACTTTTCGCTACCACTGTCACTTCACTACGAACGGCATCAGCTAGTTTTTGCGTCCCTCTGCTTTTTTTTTGGACAATTTCGGGAGCGATTTCAATTAAGGAGTTGACAATCTGCTGTAAAGCACTAGTAGCCTCGATTGCAGTTTGGTGGGCAGGAGCAACATATTTACGATATAGCTGGCTAGAGTTTTTGGGGGTCAGCTTGACTATTTCTCTTTTTTTGACCTGGGCTTTTTGATGCCACTGGCTAATAGTAGGTATTTCTTGGACATCGTAACCGCTTGCCTCTAGCCAATTGCAATTAAGATGAATTACTTCTCCCTGCTGATTATGAATCATGACGGGGAAGGGGGCATTGGCTAAACAAGTTGTGACCGTCTTCTGCCTTAACTGCGATAATAATATCGGCTCTCTCAAGCGATCTCTTATTATTGCTGTCTGTTTTGTCCTGGCTTGATTTTCGCCAACCTCTCCTGCTAAGACTAAATCTCTTGTACTAACTTTGGCTGTCATAAATTGAGCTAGCCTTATCTCTTCCAGCAGCAGTGAACCGAGATGTAGCTGAGAACGGCGATCCTGCTGATGAGTGATGTGAGGATTGCTGTTTAACCACTGATGACAAAGTTTGATATACCCCAACAAAACTACTAAGTAATGATAGGAAACAGTCCCCAAAAGTTCTTTTAGGGCTGCCGAAATGCTAGCTGTTTGTTCGGGATGCAAGAAAATTAGACTAGAACAGCGTAGCAAACTATTTTCTAGCTTTTGATCTTCGTACCATCTACTTTGTGCCTGCCAGTTAGCGATTAAGAACTCTAAATCTGCTTCAATCTCTGACTCAGATTGAGGATAGCTAATCTTTTCTAACGCTAGAATATCCGCAGCAACAACCCCCAGCGATCGCAAACTACAGCTATGACAGATGGTTAAATAACTAATGCCACAATAGCGAGAGAGAATAACAAACAGCTTTTCCTTAAATTGAGCAGGCAGAGGATTATTCGCATAAGCAAATAAAGTCTGCTGTACCAGACTGCGATAAATCAAAGATGAGTTGATTGCTGGAATTAAAAACGCAGGAAAATAACCTAACTGTTTGATTATTTCTGTTTTCGCCAAACTGGCATTAGCGTGATTCATTGATGGTTTAGAGGTTATTATGCAGGTAAAGCTAAAACAGCACTCTTCATCTTATATTCAGATGATCGAATTACAGGATAACTTCGATAGCTATGAGATTAGCTATCTTTTAGTATCTTTTAAGTAATCTAAATCACATAAAAGTTTTTTTTGTATCGGACGCTACATATCGTGAAACTCTAATCTTTTAATTGCTAAATTGCCATAGCAATACCTGCTTATTCTTTGAGTAAAATAAGCTACGAATTGAAAAATTCAATTCTTAAAAAAGCATTATGACCTAATCTAGGCGCAAACCGCAAGAAAAGTTAATAAAAAAATAATTTAGTTAATTTAGAGATTTTTTTATGATGTGTATTTCCTATTGGCAGACAGTAGTTATCTTGTACTAACAAAAGGATTGGATTTTGCCTGCCCCTTGCTGCAACAGAGGTTATATCTGGATTTACGGTCGGAGAGTAATAGTCCTAAGCGCCATAGCATGGAGTATCAACATGTATCAGGGTTAAGACATTTGAACAATTAATATATGGTGCTACCTAATACTTACGAGACGATAACTTTAAGCCGATAACTTTAACCTGTACTAATGTAACTTTGCGGGGCAAGCAATCAACCTTTAGCTCGCAACTTATAAACTTAATCTAGTAATTTAAGATTAGTAATTTAAAATACCAACTTATTCTTGTGTCGTTTCTTAAGTTTTGTCAGTCAACTAGCTCAATATGATAGCTTTTGCGTGACGTCAGTTACTAATCATAATTTCTCCTGACTAAATTAATTAAGTGTCATACATACAAATTTTATCTTCTCTTGTAGACGCAGTAATTTATCAACCAGCAAATGTTGTGCCCAAAGGAGGAATTGTACTGTTGCACGGTAGCGAAGGCGGTTCGGCAAAATGGATAGGTGTTATTGCTGTTTTATTGGCTGCTAATGGCTTTACTACCATGCCCAAACCTTACAATCAAGCTGACGCTCTTTTAACTCGTCCTGACATCAAAAATATTCCCTTGGAAGGAACTGAAAAAGCTCTTTTACATATGAGGAAACTAATGAATACCCATAAACGAAAGTATCGGTTTATTGGGAGTTTCCAGGGGAGCAGAGCAGGCATTATTAATATCTCAGCTACTTGCCGAAGAAAATAGTTCTGTATTACCAGATGCAGTAGCCGTTCATGCTTCTACTAGCAAAATCAAACCAGCTTTTATTCTAAAAAATTATCAACCTGGTATTCACCAATTTTTCAACAAGTTTAAATGGCTAATAGGTAATAAAAAGCCACAACCTGCATGGTGTTGGGGAAACAGTCATCAGCGTACGTTATCCAATAATGATATTGAAATAGAAAAATATCCTAATCTAATCCTAATAACTCATGGAGTCAAAGACGATGTTTGGCAGGTTGAAGAAAGTGAAATTTTGGCAATGCGTCGCCAGACTAAAAAATTACCCACAAAAGTACACTATTTTAAGGAAGAAGGTCATTCTTTAAGCATTACTGCGCGCAATTTATGGCTAGCAATGTTGAGCGATTTTTTCTCTAAACATTTATAAAAAAATAATTTCTAAATACTTTTTGCATGAAGAGATAACAGGGTATTTATCTTAATGCTTATATGAACTGTGTTTATACTCAACATGGGAAACAATAGCTGATAAATCATGGTTACTGTTACGTGTAGCTGAAAACCAAAAGCGATCGCTTTCAGATAAATTCTACCTTTCCTCAACTTGAAACCGATTTATTAAATACTTCTGAGTGCCACAATCGGATCTAGTTTGGCAGCGGCTCTAGCAGGAAAAACACCAAAGGAAAGACCGATCACCCCCGAAACCCCGACGGCGAGAATAATGGCGACAGGAGAAACCGTGGGTGCAAGAGGGGAAACAGCCCCCACAATCATGATCCCCGTAATACCTACTGCTGTGCCAATTGCTCCACCCGCCGCCGCAAGTAAAGTTGCCTCGATCAAAAACTGCCAGAGGATATCTCCTGATTTTGCCCCAATTGCTTTACGTAAGCCAATTTCTTTTGTTCTTTCGGTAACGGCTACCAGCATGATATTCATCACCCCAATACCACCGACAAGCAGGGAAATCCCAGCAGTTGCTCCCAGCAAAACAGTTAAACCGCTGGTAATTGTGCCGACAATTTCCAGGACATCTTTTTGAGTTCGGACACTAAAATCATCTTCTCCTGTAATTTGATGTCGCAGACGAAGCAGATTTTCTATTTGCAGTTTAGCGGCACGAATACTCTTTTCATTTTTGGCAGCGATGGAAATAAAGTCTACTCCTGTACCGTAGGGAGAGGTATCACCGACAATCTGGCTGCTCATGGTAGTTAAGGGCAGATAAACTGTGAGATCTTGATTGTTACCCAAAAACGCGCCTTTTGCCTCTAGAACACCAATAATCTCTAGATTGATATTTTTTACTCTAATTTTCTTCCCCAAAGGATTCTGGTTGGGAAAAAACTTCTCCGCAATCTCCGAACCCAAAACCACGACTCGTTGATTACGTATGACATCGACATCACTAAAGAATCTACCTTTATCTAGAGTAAAGCTCCGAACGGTCAAGTATTCAGGAGTAGTTCCCACAATTAGCTCGTTAGCATTACGATTACGATAGGTGATAAGCTGATTTGTGCTAATTTGCGGTGCAACTTTCTTAACGCTGGGTACTTGCTCCGCGATCGCGATCGCATCTTCCCAAACAAGAGTTTTCGGGCGATTGAAAGTAGTACGTCGTTCTTCTTCTGAGCCAGGAACAATAAAAATCACGTTAGGACCAAGAGATTCAAACTGCTCTGACGCTAAGTTTTTAGCTCCCTGTCCAATGCCTACCATGGCAATCACCGAGGCGTTGCCGATGATGATCCCCAACATAGTGAGACTGCTACGCATTTTATTCGTAACCAGGGTAGAAGTTGCCATTTTAAAGCTTTCGATGATGTTCATAAGGTTCTCTTTGCTGAGATTTGATAGCGTTTAAACATTGAGCATTTATCAGTAACTAAAGTAATTATCAATGATCGGTATTTGGATTTTGGGCGATCGCCTAACAACACAACAGTTAAGCTTGCAGAATAATCAGGAAAATAAGGATAATACTCCTGTAATCATGATAGAGTCTTCTAATTATGTTAGACAACGAAGCTATCATCGACAAAAGCTAGTCTTGGTTTGGTCGGCAATGCGCCATTTTGCCCAGAAGTTAGAAGAAGCTGGCTGGCAGGTAACTTATGAAACGGCGGACGATTTTGCCACTCCCTTAGTTCAATGGCTAACAGAAAATAAAATTACGGAATTGCAGATTACAACCCCTTGCGATCGCCCATTTTTAACCCAGGTTAAGAACTTAGATTTGAACTGTGAAGTAACATTTGTTCCCGATAATCATTTTCTCTGGAGTGGCGATGAGTTTGTTGAGTGGACAGAATCTCGTAAAAGAATGCTGATGGAGGATTTTTACCGTGAAGGTAGAAAGCGATTTGAGATTCTCTTAGATGATGGTAAGCCTGTGGGAGGCAAGTGGAATTATGATCGGCAAAACCGTAAACCACCAAAGAAAAATTTGCAAACCCCGCCACCTCTGATTTTTGAACCTGATGCCATTACTCAAGAGACGATTGATTGGGTAAAGCAGTCAGATTTTTCGGATTACGGCAAGGTTGAGCCTTTCAACTGGGGAGTTACGAGAGAACAAGCCCAGGCTGTTTTGGCTTACTTTGTTGAACACTGTTTACCACAGTTTGGTACTTATCAGGATGCCATGGTAACGGGAGAATATACCATGTGGCACGGACTAATCTCTCCCTACCTCAATTTAGGTTTGCTGGAGCCGATGGAGGTAATTCAGGCGATCGAAAGTGCCTACCATGAGCAAGAGCTACCTCTAAACAGCGTTGAAGGTTTTATCCGCCAGGTAATGGGGTGGCGGGAGTATATGCACGGCATTTATTATTCCCAAAACGAGGAATATTCTGAAAGCAACTGGTTTGAGCATCATCGTCCCCTACCCAACTTCTATTGGGATGCAGAACAAGCCGAAATGAACTGTCTGCACCAAACTCTCACTCAAGTAGAATCAACAGCCTACGGTCATCATATACAAAGGCTGATGGTTTTAAATAATTTTGCTCTGATTGCGGGAGTTAATCCCCAAGAGTTAGAAAACTGGTTTCATAGCGCCTTCATTGACGCTTACGACTGGGTGATGCAAACTAACGTCTTAGGCATGGGTCAATTTGCTGATGGCGGTTTACTCGCCTCCAAACCCTACGCAGCATCGGCTAACTACATCAACAAGATGAGTGACTACTGTAGCGACTGTAAATACAACAAGAGCGATCGCACTGGAGACAAAGCCTGTCCCTTCAATTTCTTCTACTGGGACTTTCTCCACCGTCATTTCGACAGCCTTAAATCCCTCGGCAGAATGAACCTTGTCCTCAGCCATATCAAGCGGATCTCCCAGACAGAAATGACAGAAATGAAGAATCTAGCCGAAGCATGGTGGCAACAAGAACTAAGCAAAGAATAGCTGTACAAAGAATAGCCTTACAAAGCCTGTTAAATGCTTAATGCTTAATGTTCAATGCTCAATGATAAATGTTAAATGCTCAATGTCCAATGAATTAGTACCCATGAACTTTTTTGAAAAAGTCAAGGAAAAGTTATTAAATCTTATTTTAAGCTATTGTTTTACCTCATTGATTCCCCACTATTTCCACAAGCAATTTTGCTTTTTTCCACATGTTACTTATTTTTATCCACAGGATATAACGAGAGAATAACCTCTTGAGTATCTGATAGTGGATTTTGGGGGTTCACTTAAAATTAATCTTTCCATAACCCATTTTAGTGAATAAATGTAACAAAAAATGCCTTTAAACCCCTATTGTTTCGTTGAGCAAAGAAAAAAAACAGAATCTATTTAATATTTCTTAGCATTGACAAACGCCCCCCTTTTAAGAGGACAATAGTTCAGCAAGTATCTCACCAGGCTAAATACTCAGCCAATCAGGAAGTGAGTCCCAAAATTTTAAATCGCCAATTTTTCTGTACTGATGGCTAGTTTTTCGAGATTTTTCAGAGCCGACTTTGCTGGCTAAAAATAAATAAACAGCGATCGCTCTTGAGTCACTTGAGAAGTCAATTGTTGTACAAGTCAGCATGAAAAAATATTTATTTTAGGAGCATTAAATCCACTATGAACTCAAACGTAAGTATTCTGGCAGACATCCCTGAAGAGCTACATTTTTCTCTCAAAAGCTATCTAGAAACCCATCCACATTGGGATCAAGATCGGGTTTTTGCTGCTGCTTTATCATTGTTTTTGTTGCAAAACAATACCAATCAAGAGATGCAAGCAGATCAAAGCCATCGAGCCTGCGCTAAAGTCTATTTGGAAGCTTTATTTCAGTCCAACTAGATCTATCTAGTTGCAAATTAGCTGAGTAACTGCTGATGTCTATAATTATTGCCGACTAACATACTCGTGACTTCTGATTCGACTGCCTTGATTATTCCTGAGTTAATTGTGGGTTTGGGTAATCCTGAACCCAAGTACGACCGTACAAGACACAATATTGGTTTCGCTGTAGTCGATGAGCTAGCTAGAGTATGGCAAATGCCTTTGAAGGAGAATAAACGCTTTCAAGGCTTATTTTCCGAGGGAGTAGTCCCAGGGGGGCGGAAGATTCGGTTACTAAAGCCCCTAACCTACATGAATCGTTCGGGTCAATCCGTAAGAGCTGTTGCCGACTGGTATAGAATCAAACCTCAGTCGGTACTAGTTGTCTATGATGATATGGATTTACCAGTAGGTCGATTACGCCTAAGATTATCGGGTTCGGCAGGTGGTCACAATGGTATGAAATCAATTATTGCTCATTTAGGAGGCAAGGATTTTCCTCGTTTAAGGATTGGTATTGGTAAAGCCAATAGCGATAAAGGTACAATCAGCCATGTACTGGGTAAGTTTGCTCCAGAAGAAGCTAAAGCGATCGCCGAGATTCTTTACGTGTCGGTTAAGGCAGTTGAATTGGGCTTAAAAGAAGGTATTGAGCAATCAATGAATCGCTACAATGGATTTGCTCTTGATTAGTTGTTCATCGTGTCCAGGTTAAAGGAAGCGACAGCTAAAATTATAGTAATTTTAAATAAGGATTATGGTCATCGAGCTTTAATCAACTACAACTACCTACTACCTACTAATTTCTACCACAAACTCATAACTTTGAGTGTGCAACAATTAATTAAAACGACTATGAGTTGAGTATGAAAATTGCCGATTTAGAGGTTGCAGTAGTTCGGAAAAATATCAAAAATCTCTACATTAGAATTTATCCCCCCAATGGTTTAGTAAAGGTTGTCTGCCCCCACAAGCTCGATGATGACACTATTCGGCAGTTTGTCAGAGCTAAAATTAGCTGGATCAATCAGCAGCAAACTAAGTTTCAGGCTCAACCGCCCCAGCCTCGCAAACAGTATATTACGGGAGAAAGCTGCTACTTTAAAGGCGATCGCTATTTACTCAATGTCATTTATCATCAGGCAGCGCCCAAGGTTATTCTGGAAGCAAAACACCTCAATTTATACGTCCGCTACGGTAGTATTGAAGAACAGCGGCAACAGGCTCTCACTAGCTGGTATCGTCAGCAGCTTAAGAGTGAACTCCCTAGCCTGATTGCTAAATGGGAGGAAGTAATTGGGGTAAAGATTAATGATTGGGGCGTGAAGAAAATGAAGACAAGATGGGGAACTTGTAACACTCGCGCCAAAAGAATTTGGCTGAACTTAGAATTGGTAAAGAAACCGCAGCACTGTCTAGAGTATGTAATTGTCCATGAACTAGTTCACCTATTAGAGCGTCAGCATAATGAGCGCTTTTGGGGTTATGTCAGTCAATTTATGCCCCAGTGGCAAGAATATCAAAGAGAATTAAACCATTTTCCCTAGATTTCAAGTAATGACTTTGGTAACGTCAGTTTGACGAAAAATATTTCTTGCTGGTGGGAAAAAATCGAGCTTGATTTGATTCATCTGGGCTCCGAAAATATACTCTTCTGCCTTCTGTCTTCTTGCTGGTTAATTTTTAAACTTTAACTATACTTCATCAAAAATTTACCAAACTGTACC
>JBCCNG010000079.1:0-10601 GCA_039025955.1 Cyanobacteria bacterium P01_C01_bin.72
CTTTATTCCGCAATCGGATAGACGCTTACTTTTCTCTGGCTTCTAGTTCTATATTCAAACTTAACTTCTCCGTGAATTAGAGAGTATAAAGTGTCATCTTTGCCACGACCAACATTGTTGCCAGGATAGACCTTAGTGCCTCGCTGACGAACCAAAATACTGCCCGCAGTAACTTCTTGACCGCCATAACGCTTCACTCCCAAACGTTTGGAGTTAGAATCGCGACCATTACGAGTACTACCTGTTCCTTTCTTATGAGCCATGCTATGTTAATTTCCTCTGCTGTATTTAATATTATAAATATATCCTTACTATTCTGCTGTAGCTGCTTCTGGCGTAGCGGTTTCTGCTTCTGTCTGAGCAATTATTGAACCATTCAGACTAATGGAATCAATCATTAAGCGAGTCAATTCTTGTCGATGACCACGCTTTTTACGAGTTTTCTTTTTGGGCTGCATCTTGTAGACGATTACTTTTTTGCCTCGTCTATGACGCATGACTGTACCTTCTACGGTAGCACCTTCAACATAGGGGCGACCTACACTGACTTCGTTATCGTTGTTGACCAATAAAACTTTGTCTATGGTGTAGCCAGATTCAGGTTCGGCGGCTAATAAATTGATGTCATAAAAACGACCTGGTTCAACTAAAATTTGTGTTCCACCGATTTCTACAATTGCGTAAGTCATAAATTTTTCTTTCCTAAGATTGCCGTAAGGGTAGCCAAGAAAAAATAGAAATCAATTAGACGATTCAGCGCCTCGATCTCATAATTTCGCTCTGGCATTTATTTACTTAACCCACTCCGAGCTAGTTATATGATGCCCAACCTCTAATTATGCTGATTTTCTTTAGGACTGTCAAGTAATTGAGGCTAACTTTCTCTTGTCAGCGGTATTCTTGATTCTCTGAAGCTTTTTTTGCCAAAGACTATAGGTAAGCGTGACAGTTTAAAAAAACTTGTGTAAACACTTAGATACAGTGTTTACATTTACACAATCTGCGAGTACCATTTGTTAGACAAAATTTCAATTTTTGCGCTCAAAATTGAAGCTTTATAGTTTTTTATATTAACTACATAATTAAAAATCTAGCCTGTATATATGGTTGATATTCTTGACAAGTCAGAGGCTAAAAGTCTCTGGTTTAAAGTAAGAGATACCTGGAAAAAATATTTTTCTTATTCTCAACAAGTAAAACGTGATTATCGATGGCTAATAATGTTTGTGGCAGCAAGACTTCCTTGGGGTAGAGCTTTGGGTTCATACTTTTATCGAGCTCTCTGCCTATCTGAACTAAAGCATCAATCGCCGATAGATAAGCAAGTCATCGGTTCAAGCGGGGTAGAACATGCCAAAGAACAGCTTTCCCAATTCAAACAAGAGAGTTCTCTTTTCAAGGATATACTTTCAGCAACAGTTGTTAGATCTATTAAAGAGCAAGGTTATTACTTAGGTTTGATATTACCAGATAACACAATTGCGGAGTTGCTAGAGTATGCATACAGTGCAGATCTTTATATTGATGGAAACAAAGATTTTAGCTTTAAATATAAAGATAAAGATCTAGCTGCTGTTCAATATGAACGTCAAATACTGATAGGAAATTATCTAGGGGTAAATACAGAATGCTTGGCAATGCAAAATTTAAGCAATGATCCAAAACTGAGAGAAATCGCAGCAGGGTATCTGGGTAAAGAACCCGTCTTAGTTCGCAGTCAAATGGGCTGGACTTTCATTGGCGACAAGCAAGCTTATGCTCGAAAAGGAGAGCTCGGCAGCCCCACAGTATTATTTCACTATGACCTAGATGATTATCGCGCCCTGAAGTTCTTTTTCTATCTCACCGACGTAGATTCATTTAGCGGTTCTCATCGTTGTATTGCGGGTAGTCATCGAAAGCGCAGCGTGGTTCATTACTTTTTGCGGAGTCAATCCGATCAAGAGATTGCCAACTATTATGGGAAAGAAAATATGATCGAGATTTGTGGGCAGACGGGATTTGGCTTTGCAGAAGATCCTTTTTGTTTTCATCGTGGTTCGCCACCTACTAAAGCTCCACGATTGATGATACAGCTAGAGTATGCCCTTAATAACTATGGAATGTGGGAACTTTGAGACTTGAAAGTAGAGAATTTAGTAGTAAGAAGAAAGTAATATTCTCTCTCTCATTTCGATTTAAGCGAGCTATTTATGCAAATGACCAGAAGCTGTTAGGAATAGATGTAAAAAGGGTTCAATCCAAACACTATATTTGGATTGAACCTATTCACTCATATAGTTTATATTTCGTCTCAGTACAAAAAACGTCTACAAAATTTATGCGCCAACTGATTCTTTGGCGGCATACATTACTTCTAGAGTAATTTCCGACAAATTGCGATCGCGAGCAAATTTTTCTGTATTGCGCTTGACTTTACCACGCACGAAACCAGGAATTTTCCCTAGCTCTGCTTTGGCTTCTTGATTCCAGTTAAGGTCAGAATCAGTAGAGATACCTTGGGTAATCGCCTCTTTAGTGTCGTGTCCCCCAAAGATTTCTAATAGGTGGTCTTCCATACCCAAAGTGAAAGAATTGTAGACCAAATCGGCAATCTGATTTGTACCTTCATAACCCATAAACGGCTTGTAGCCAATCGGGAAATTTTGAATATGGATTGGGGCAGCAATTACACCACAGGGAATATCCAAACGCTTACCTACATGGCGTTCCATCTGGGTGCCAAAAATAGCCGCTGGTTCGTGTCGGGCGATCGCATTACCGATTTCAGCATTGTCATCACTGATTAAAATTTCGTCACAGTATTCCCTAACCTGTTCCTTGAACCAGTCCGAGTCATACTTACAGTAAGTTCCAGCTAAGACAACACGAATCCCCATTTCTCTGGCCAGGATTTTAGTCATTGCTACAGCGTGAGTATTATCGCCAAACACGACTGCTTTTTTGCCTGTCAGGTTTTGACAGTCAATTGAGCGAGAAAACCAAGCCGCTTGAGAAACATAGAGAGTCTGGTTGTTAATATATTTCTCATAATCTACTTCTCCCCCCTGATGGTTAATTACCTGCTGGATTTGACGAATACAGCGGGCAGTTTCGACCACTCCCATCGGCGTAGTATCAACATAGGGCATGTCGAACTCAGACTGAAGATATTCTGCCGTCATCATGCCTAACTCGCGATAGGGAACCAGGTTAAACCAGGCACGAGTCAGATTTTTGAGGTTGTGTACCGAAGCACCATCGGGAATAACCTCATTTACAGAAATTCCTAACTCAGCCATTAGGCGCTTCAACTCAGTGCAGTCATGTTGGTTGTGGAAACCCAGAGTAGAGATGCCGATAATATTAACTGAAGGTCTTTCAGTCTTATCCGTAGGTAGCTGATCTTTTTTGCGTGCCTTCTCCAGATAAAACTTCACTATCTGATGTAGAGTTCGATCCGCTGCCTGGAGTTCGTTGTAGCGATAATGATTAACATCTGCCAGCAGCACGTCTCCCCTTGTGTCCATAGAAGCGCGGCTGACAAAGTTCTGTAGATCTTCCTGCAAAATGCTAGAGGTACAGGTAGGAGTCAACACAATTAGATCTGGGTTTTCTTCTTGGTCCTTACGAGTAATATTATCGACGACTTTTTCCTGAGAACCTCGGGCTAAAACATTGCGGTCAACGATACTAGCCGTAACTGGAGTAAAATTCCTTTCTCGTTCGAGCATTGAGCGCATAACGTTAAAGTAATCATCCCCTAATGGCGCATGCATAATCGCATGAACGTTTTTGAATGAGCTGGCAATACGTAAAGTTCCAATGTGGGCAGGACCAGCATACATCCAGTAGGCTAGTTTCATATGTCTTCTCTCCTAGATAAAATTGATGCGTTCTGAGTTAATGTTCGGATAGAAAATAACAGTAAATGAGCAAATCTCGCCCCCTATTGTCTCAGAAATAGGTGAGTAGATGCGATCAGTTAATCCTGTCTAAAAGATGTTGGTTCAACTAGACTATAAACCAAGCTAGGCAAGCACTAGAGCTGTTTGCTTTTACCGAATAAAAACAGTTTGACTGCAATAATTCTTAATGCTTAAGTAATTTGGCGAGTCTCCAGAAAATTATTTTTAAAAGTTAACAACATTGTTAACTTTTTTGCAGTTTTGAGTAGCTTTGGTAACTTTGTTCTGAAAGTTGCCCATTGTGGAGAGGTATTAAGGGGAAATTATAATCACAATCTTAAGAATGG
Source organism: Cyanobacteria bacterium P01_C01_bin.72 (assembly GCA_039025955.1). Taxonomy (GTDB): domain Bacteria; phylum Cyanobacteriota; class Cyanobacteriia; order Cyanobacteriales; family Xenococcaceae; genus Waterburya. The sequence continues at coordinate 4,235 of JBCCNG010000079.1, forward strand.
AAAGGTTATCAAGGATACATACCCTCTTATTCTTAGTTTGTGTTAATCTTTATTAATAAGCCTGTGGTTACATCTTACGTTCGCTGACAAGCATCAACAGTATGAAGCTTGTAGTGCGAGAAAAGTTAGAGTAGCCTCAATCCGTGTTCGGTAGAATAATGGACGTTTGGCAACCCAAAATGTGGAATAGTAAAACAAATAAAGTAAGGTGACTCCTAAGGAGCGTTATCCGATGGATTATATAGATAAAATACTCGAAAAGTTAAAAGACGTGGCTCAAAAACTAATCGAAATTCTTTTGGGACCAGATGTAGAGCCTGAAAGGGAGACAATTCCTATTCCTGTAGATAGCCGTCAGGGTCGTCGTTATCATTAAAATCACCAATTTAAAATCGGCAATTTTAGTTTCTTTGATAGTGAGTCATCTTGCCTGAGATAAACGTATTAGTTTTGCATGGTCCTAATCTAAATTTATTGGGGTTGCGAGAGCCTGAAGTGTATGGAGCGATTACATTGGCTCAGATTGATGACTCGCTGAAGGAAAATGCGGCGAAATTGCAAATTGAAATAGACTGTTTGCAGTCTAACCATGAAGGTGTTCTGGTGGATGCGATACATAACGCCAGAGATAAACATCAGGGAATTTTAATCAATCCTGGAGCATACACTCACACCAGTGTTGCTCTGAGGGATGCTTTAGCAGCAGTAATGCTGCCAACTGTGGAAGTGCATCTGAGCAATATATACAGAAGAGAAGGTTTTCGCCATCATTCCTATATTGCCCCGATCGCCATCGGTCAAATCAGCGGTTTTGGTGCCGATAGCTATCGTTTGGGTTTACAAGCTTTGGTTAACCACTTGAGAAAATAGCCATTTATTTCAAAATGAGCGCGGAAAGCTTAGAGCGAGCTAACTTAAACAAAGTAAGTTGTCTTGGTGAGCATTACATGCGGCACAGTGCGTTAGTGCATATGGGTCGAGGTATCCTTTAGGACTATGCGCCTTTGTGCCTGTATGCGGACAAAAGAATGTCCTTTGCGCCGCCTTCTGCCTTCGCTTTAATTACGACATCTCTAGCATTCTCTCTATTGGTTTGAGAGCGGCAGCACTAATATCTTCAGGTAAGGTGATTTCTGGAGTTTTGTACTTCATGGCTAAATAAAGTTTTTCTAAAGTGTTGAGACGCATGTAGGGACATTCGTTACAGGCGCAGTTTTCCATCCCTGGTGCGGGAATAAACTGTTTACTAGGAGCAGCTTTCTGCATCTGGTGGATAATGCCTGGTTCTGTCGCCACAATAAATTTATTGGGGGCGCTTTGTTGGCTATATTTCAACAGGGATGTAGTAGAACCAATAAAGTCGGCATGACGTAACACAGGGGGTTCACATTCGGGGTGGGCAATGATCTCTGCTGTAGGATGCTCTACTTTTAAAGCAATCATTTTCTGCTCGGAAAAAGTTTCGTGAACAATACAGCTTCCATCCCAGAGAACTAAATCTCTGCCTGTCTGTTCGCTGACGTAGCGACCTAAATTACGATCTGGGGCAAAGATGATCGGTTGTTCTTGAGGGATTTGATTAACAATTTTAACTGCATTGGAACTGGTACAAATAATATCACTGAGAGCTTTGATTTCGGCGGTACAGTTGATATAAGAAATAACTATATGGTCGGGATATTGCGCTTTAAAAGCCCGAAAATCTTCGGCAGGACAACTATCTGCGAGGGAACAACCCGCCTCGATATCGGGTAGCAGGACTAGCTTATCAGGATTTAAAATCTTGGCTGTTTCTGCCATAAAGTGTACTCCTGCAAAAACAATTACCTCGGCATCTGTATTAGCAGCCTGCTGTGATAAACCGAGAGAATCGCCCAAATAATCGGCAATGTCTTGAATATCAGCTTCCTGATAATAGTGAGCTAAAATTACCGCGTTAAGCTCTCGTTTTAGTTCATTAATTGCCCCAAATAGATCATCGGGAATTAGAAAGCGATCGCTTTTTGGTCGGGCAACTGTAAACATAGACTAAAATCCTTTAATTTAGTTGGCTGAGAAATAAAATTGAGCTTAATGAGTTTAATTGGCAATTATAGTAGTTTTTACTATAAGTCTATTATAGTGTATTTTACCAATATTTGCTAAGACGATAAGGACAATAAGAGTGAGGTTATCCAGACAACAGCTAGCAAGATGTCTTCAAGATTAAATTAGAATAAAGATCTTGGTGATATCTTTGTGACTCAGCCCCGACCTTCTATCTCTCTTTACTAAAATATGTCTTTTCATTTCTCCGCTTGGTCAATCAAGAATCCTGTACCGACGATTGTCACTTTTTTGATCTTAGGAATTGTTGGCGTTATTTCTTTCCTCACTTTGGGTATTGATGAGTCTCCTAATATCGATGTGCCGATTGTGATTGTTAACGCGAATCAAAGGGGGGTAAGTCCCACAGAATTAGAAACTCAGGTCACAAAAAAGATTGAAGATGCGGTTGCCAACCTGGACGGTATTGATGAGTTAAGCTCGACGATTACCGACGGTAGTTCTACTACGGTGATTAACTTCGACTTTGGCGTAAATAGCGATCGCGCGGTTAATGAAGTCCGTAATGCAATTTCCCAGATCCGTCCTGATTTACCCCAGGATTTAGACGAGCCAAGCGTCACCAAGCTTCAGTTTACGGGGGGCAGCGTCGTTACCTATGCCGTATCATCTGAGCGCCGTTCGGTAGAAGACATTAGTAATTTGGTAGACCGCACCATTATTCCTGAACTGCTAAATGTAGACGGAGTAGGACAAGTCGAACGCCTGGGAGGAGTTGATCGAGAGGTAAGAATTAATCTTGACCCTGCCAGAATTCAGGCATATAACATCACGGCTACAGAAATTGATAACCAGATTGCTCAGTTTAACGTTAACCTCTCAGGAGGGCGATCAGAAGTTGGGGGTCGAGAGCAAAGCGTTCGTACTTTAGGTAGTGCCAAAAGTGTCCGCGACTTGAGAAATTATCCCATTGAACTAAGTAACGGGGATACTGTTCCCCTGTCTAATTTTGGCGAGGTGGCAGATGGGTTTGAAGAAGCCCGTCAGAAAGCCATGCTGGATGGAAAACCAGTGGTTGCTTTTGCGGTTAAGCGTAGTTTGGGTAGTACCTTGGTTTCGGTGGAGGAAGACGTAACCCAAGAGATTGCCGAGTTAGAAAAGACTTTGCCTGAAGATCTCAAGCTGGAGCTAATTTTCACTACGGCGGATGAGATCCGCGCTTCTTATCGCGGAACGATCAATTCTTTGGTTTTGGGCTGTTTACTCACAGTGCTAACAGTAGGGCTATTTTTAAAAGATTGGCGCGTCACGCTCATTACAGGTACAGCTTTGCCTCTGTCGATTATTCCTACTTTCTGGGTGATGAAGTCCTTGGGCTACACCCTCAACAGTATGAGTCTGTTGGCTTTAGCTTTGGCAGTCGGTAATTTAGTAGATGATGCAATCTGCATGATCGAAAATATTGATCGCCATTTGCAGATGAAGAAAAAACCGTTTCAGGCGGCTTTAGATGCCTCACGGGAAATCGGTTTAGCAGTGGTAGCCACAACAGCAACCATCGTCGCGGTATTTATTCCTGTGGCTTTTATGGGGGGGATTCCTGGGCAATTCTTCGAGCCTTTTGGAGTAACGGTGGCGGTTTCTACCATGTTTTCTACCCTGGTAGCGACGACGGTTACGCCTATGCTGAGTGCTTATTTACTCAAGCCAAGAAAGCAAGCCTTCCAATATCCCCGCTTCCGCGCTTTGAATGCCATCGACTATGACATTACCCCCCCAGGAAGTCAGATTACTCCTGTGGAAACGGCTGCGATTAGAACCTTTAGTAACTCTTCTCAAGACTTTGATCCCAGTGCAGGAAGTAAACGCCAACCCTATCGTTTTTTACTCAATCTAGCTCTGAGGAACCGTATTACCACCCTGATTCTGGCAGCAACCTTCTTCTTTGGCAGCCTCCAGCTGATTCCGTTTATTCCCCAAGGCTTGTTTAATGCAGGAGATACGGGGCTAAGTCTGGTTCAAATTGAATTACCTCCTGGCTCACAGCTAGATGACACGGAAGTGGTGATGACACAGCTAGACAATACAATTCGTCAACAGCCAGAAGTAGCCAGTGTTTTGCAGGAAATAGGCTTAGAAGGAGATGTAAATACAGGTTTATTATCAATTAAGCTGCTGCCCAAAAATGAACGAGATGTCTCCCAGCAGGAATTTCAAAATCGAATGCGAAAGGTGTTCCAGCAAATTCCAGGAGCAAGAATTAGTTTCAAGAGTCGCGGTGCAGGGGGTAGTGACAAAGATATTTCCCTGATTCTACGCAGCAATAATCCCCAAATATTGGCAGAGACAGCCAACAGCTTAGAAAATCAGGCTCGCGAAATTCCTGGTTTAGTGGATGTTACCACTAGCGCCAGTCTGGTTAAGCCCGAAGTCATTATTGAACCCGATCCCCAGAGAGCAGCTGATTTAGGGGTTTCCGTTCAGGCGATCGCCAATACCGCCTCTCTCGCATCCATTGGTAATAACGCCTTCAGCCTGGCTAAATTTAATCTACCCGATCGCCAAATTCCCATTCGTGTCCAAATTGACCCCGAAAAACGGCAGGATATCAATACCTTATCTAACCTCCTAATTCCCTCCCGTAACGGCTCGCTAGTACCCCTAGAAGCAGTGGCAACTATCCGCCTTGGTAGTGGACCAGCGACGATTGAAAGATTTGATCGTAATCGCCAGGTAACATTAGAAGCCAACCTACAGGGCATATCTCTGGGGGATGCGATCGCGCAAATTCGTGTCTTACCCACCATGACTAATCTACCCCCAGCAGTCAAAGAAGAGCCCTCTGGCGATGCTGAGATTATGCGCGATGTCTTTACTCGTTTTGGTGGTGCTTTAGGACTGGCAATTCTCTGTATCTATGCCATTCTGGTGCTGCTCTACAACAATTTTATTTATCCCATGGCGATTTTGGTAGCTTTACCTCTATCCGTTGGTGGCGCACTGCTGGGATTGCTGGTGACGCAAAAAGAGTTGGGTCTGTTTGCTCTGATCGGTATTGTTCTCCTGATGGGACTTGTGACCAAAAATGCCATCCTGTTGGTAGATTTTGCCTTGGCAGGGATGAAAGAGGGCAAAAACCAGCGTAAAGCAGTAATTGCGGCGGGAGTATCTCGTTTACGCCCAATTTTAATGACATCCATTTCTACTGTAGCGGGAATGTTGCCGATCGCTCTAGAATTTGGTTCTGATGGAGAAGTTCGTAGCCCCATGGCGATCGCTGTAATTGGCGGATTTACCACCTCAACGCTGTTAACTCTGGTTGTTGTTCCTGTTCTTTTTACCTATGTCGATAGCTTAATTAAGAATTTGGCGAAGTATCTGGGTTTAAACAGTGCTAAACAGACAAAAAGTAGCGTTACTATGAGCAGTGAATAGTGGCTCATGGTCATTTCCCAGTTATTGCCCAGTAAATTTGCAGCCTTTCGCTTTTAGCGATTGCGGTATCATCGAAAGTAAATTAACCACGAGCTTATGATTCCCATTAATGACGAGAATCCCACCTACAGCACACCAATCGTAGTTTATGCTCTAATTGCCCTTAATGTAGTAGTTTTTCTGCATCAGATGAGTTTAGGCAGGGGCATAGAAGGTTTTTTTCAGCTTTACGCTGTTATCCCGCAGCAGTTAAGCGCTAGTTTTGCAGGTATCCCTACAAATCAACCTGTCCCTGAACTACTAACTTTAATCACCTCCCAGTTTCTCCATGGCGGCTTGGCACATATTGGGGGCAATATGCTGTTTCTCTGGACTTTTGGCGATAATATTGAACACGATCTAGGACACTTTAAGTTTCTCTTGTTTTATCTAGCTTGTGGCGTATTAGCAGGGCTAACTCACTGGTTCTTTGGTATGCAGTCAGGAGTTCCAACGGTGGGGGCAAGTGGCGCGATCGCTGGGGTTATGGGAGCATATCTACTTAGGTATCCCAGAGCCAAAATTGTGACGATTTTGCCCCTATTTATTATCTTCACCACAGTCCGCATTCCCGCAATCTACTTTCTCGGCTTTTGGTTTGTCCAGCAAGCATTTAGCAGCGTCGCCTCTTTAGGAATGCCTGAAGCAGGCGGTGTGGCATATTGGGCGCATTCAGGCGGGTTTGTCTTTGGCGCGATTTTGGGCCCCATGTTGGGTTTATTCAGAGACAAATAAATAGCAATTAAACCCCATCCACTTTGAAACCATTAGTTTTAACTTGTCTGTTGTTAGGTTAAAGGGAAAGGGGGAAAGGGAAAAGGGGTTTCCTTGAAACTCTAGTTTTGAA
>JBCCNG010000080.1:0-10506 GCA_039025955.1 Cyanobacteria bacterium P01_C01_bin.72
ATATGCTCTAGAGTATGACGACAGCAGATAAAGTCGCCAACATACTCGGCGTGCTTTTCGGAGTAGTAATCTTGAATAAAGGTAACACGGTCTGCCGCTTCGCTTTCTACTCGACCAGGGACAACGCTAGGATCGATGCCCACACCACGATTATTGCCTAGTTCACACAATAAAAGCAAAAAGTCACCTTTGCTACAGCCAATTTCGATAATATCTTTATTGTGGAGGTCGTATTTATCGATTAGATGGTTTGCCAGCTTGAGAGAAAACTTATTAAAGGTAGGGGAATAGCTTTGCTGATCTTCGTAGTTTGGTGCATAGGCTGACCATTTGGCATCAAATTCGGTATTGGTGATAAAGCCACAGTGATCGCAAAATCCTAACACTACGTCGCCACTAGGAAAATCAATTGCCTGAGACTGTTCCGACATCATCAAACAACTATGAACTGGGACATCTCGCACTTCGTAAAAAACCCTCAGTTCATCATGACCGCAGTTGGGACATGAGTGCTGCACCTTCTTGGTCTTTTTTGCTGTCAATGTTGCCTTAGAAACCATATTGCCCACCATTATTTATACTCCTTTATTTAATTTAGATTACTAAAAAACGGATAGTATTTTTGTTGATCCGTTTAGCAAAGATTGATTGCCAATATTTCCTCAGATAATTGTTAGATAATTTTGGGTTCAGGAATAGGTACGATGAATTTCCCTCCTAACTCTTTATATTCCTGCTGCTGCTGCATAATTTCTGTAGCAAAGTTCCACGCCAGAATTAATACATAGTCTGGTTTGTCTTCTACCAGCTTGGTTGGGGAGAAAATTGGCAGGTGATTAATACCCATATACTTGTTGTGTTTAAAGGAGTTAAGATCGACGATATAGTCGAGCAGAGTTTTATCAATTCCTAAATAGCTCAACATCGTCGTTGCTTTTGCCGCCGCACCATAACCGACAACTCTCTTACCCTGACGTTTTAAATCCCAAAGAATGTCTAGTAAAGAGCGTTTGAAGGTTGCCACTTTTGCGGCGAAGTTTTCGTAGTAAACTAATTGGTCTACCTTAGCTTCCTGCTCGGCTTTTAACAGAGACTTGACCGAATCTTTGACCATTTCTTGCGGCTCAACGTAGAGGCGTAATGAGCCACCATGAATTTTAGTCCGCTCAATCTGATTTAAATATAAGTTATGTCTTCTAAAGAGTTTATCTAATGCCGTCACGGAATAGTAACAGAGGTGCTGGTGATAGATGGTATCAAACTCACAGTGTTCTACTAAATCTATCAGATAGGGAGCTTCAATCACCGCTACTCCAGTAGCTTTTAGTAAAGTGGCAATTCCTGCCACAAAACCATTTAGATCAGGAACATGCGCCAGAACGTTATTCGCCAAAAAGACATCTGCTTGCTTTCCTTCCGCGCTTAATTTTTGCGCCAATTCCTGACCGAAGAAGGTACAGATTGAATTAACTCCTTTTTTGATTGCCGCATCTACAGGGCCAGAAGCTGGATCAATACCTAACACGGGAATACCTGCATCGACAAAGTTTTTGAGCATGTAGCCATCATTACTCGCCGCCTCAATTACTAGACTGTTGCCATCCAAGTTTCTTGTCTTAATTAAATTTTGGGCGCTGTCACCGAAGTGCTTGAGCAAAGATGCCGAGACGGAAGAAAAGTAGGGATAGTCCTGGCAAAAAAGAATTTCGGGAGGCACTACTTCTGTAATCTGCACCAGACCGCATTGAGGACAAAATGCCAACTCCAAAGGGGCAGTGTATTCAGGCAAATCGAGCTGTTCTTTAGTCAGCAGATTGTCAGCCAGAGGAGTATAGCCAAAAGAGATAATTGCATCAAGGTCGGTATGACCACAAGAAAGACAACTTGCAGAGCGATCGTTCATAGTGAATTAGAGTTTACTTAATAATTAGAATGCCTATCGATGTATCTTATATATAAAGGCAATCAGTTTTGATTGCCTTTTACCTAGCTTCAATATTTTGTGGCGAACTCAGTATTTCTTCTAGGGAAGAAAGCTAGTCGGTCTATGATAATAGGCGTTGCCAAATGCATAATACTATTTGCAGTTTTATTTATCTGTTTGGCGATAATCTGCACTTTTCGACAAAGCTAAAAAGACATCAGACAAACCTTATCAATCATTTTCGACCCGATAAAAACAACCTACCGTGCAACATTGTTTAATAACCAACGCTGAATAATGCGATTCGTCACTATTCAATAGTAGTTAGCTGTTCTTTACGCCAACGCAATTCTTCATCTAGCAATTCATTACCAATGAGGTATTTGATGTGAGCAATTCTTTGATATCTAGTACCTTCAAACTCATCTAGAGTCAAACCGACTTTTTGATAGACCTCATATAGCTCTTGCGCTCCCTTGCGTGTATTCCACTGGGGTACAAAATTGGGCAGTACTCTAGCAATCTTGCTACAGTCCACTCGGTAACAGCGTTTATCGGGTCCAGCATTAGGAGCATACTCAATGCGACAGTTAGGAACAGTTTCTTTAACAATTTCCGCTATGTCGCGAATCTGGTAGTTATCTTCGTTGCGACCAACATTAAATGCCTCATTATGAATTAACTCTCTAGGAGCTTCTAAAACAGCAATAAAAGCCCGAGAAATATCTTCAATATGGACAATAGGTCGCCAAGGAGTACCATCGCTTTTGATGTAGACTAAGCCCTTGGTGAACGCCCAAGCTACTAAATTATTTAATACTAGATCGAAGCGCAGTCTCGGAGATACACCATAGGCGGTAGCATTACGCAAAAAGGTGGGGCTAAAGTTGTCATCCGCCAGCTTACTAACGTCTTGTTCAACTTTGACTTTAGAAACGCCATAAGGAGTAACAGGATTAAATGCTGACTTTTCATCAAGCCAGTCTTCACCACCAGCACCATAGTTACTACAGGAAGAAGAGAAGACAAAACGACTTGCTCCCGCCTGCTTTGCTAACTCGGCTAATTTGACTGAAGCTCTATAGTTGATTTCTTCCGTCAACTGAGGGTTAAGATTGCCCAAGGGATCGTTAGATAAGCCCGCTAAGTGTAGAACTGCGTCGAATCCTTCTAAGTCTTTGAGTTCGACATCGCGAACATCTTTGATTATTTCTGGAACTTCGACAATTCCCGCACCAAAGGTACTTCTAGCATAGAGATCTGTGTCTAAACCAACGACATCATACCCTTTGTCGAGAAGCATTGGAATCATTAGCGTTCCGATGTAACCCTTGTGACCAGTTACCAGTACTCTCATTTTTATTCTCCCATGTTTTCCAAGGTGCATTGCCGCTAGCCCACAAAGCTTCTAGGCGATGTTTGTCGCGTAACGTGTCCATACATTGCCAAAAACCATCATGCTTATATGCCATAAGCTGTCCGTCTTTAGCTAACTTCTCTAAGGGTGCTTTTTCCCATTGAGTGTCGTCGCCATCAATATATTCAAAGATTTCAGGCTCTAAAACAAAGAAAGCACCGTTGATCCAGCCTTCTTTTGTTTGCGGCTTTTCAGAAAACTCTGAGATTTGATCTCCGTCTAAATCTAAGTGACCAAAGCGTGCTGGTGGACGTACTGCGGTGAGGGTTGCTAATTTACCATGGGAACGATGAAAAGCAAGCAGATCGTGTAAATTTACGTCAGATACACCATCTCCCCAGGTAAGCATGAAGGTTTCGCGACCAACATAGGGGGCAAGACGCTTAATCCGACCGCCAGTGTTAGTAGTCAAGCCAGTATCAATCAGATCGACATTCCAATCTAGCGAATAGCTACCGTGGGTTTTCACTTCCCCACTGCCAAGATCTACGGTTAAGTTACTGTTGAGGGCGCAATAATCAACCATGTATTTTTTAATTACTGCTCCTTTATAGCCCAATGCCACAGTAAAATCTTTGAAACCATATTGATAATAGTGCATCATGATATGCCACAAAATTGGTTGTCCACCAATTTCTACCATCGGCTTGGGCTTGTTTTCTGTTTCTTCGGAGATTCTTGTTCCTAAACCACCCGCAAGAAATGCCACCTTCATATGTTGTTTCTCCTTTTTTCAGCGCGTTCAGCTTAGATTGCGTTAGCTAGTTTTGTTAATTAACCTAAGTAATTTCACTAACATGTAAAGATTAACTTTAAATCACTTAATTGTAAATCTACTGAGACTATTTTTGATTTAAAGTTTTGATAAAGTAAAAGTTAGATGAATGCTAAATCTATCAATCTAATTTAAAATAACAGCGATGTCAAGGTCTTGAAAAGAGAGCTTTGTAAGCTATGTTCTAGGGCAAATTATAATGCTGATAGCGGGTTTAGCCAGGTGATTAATTCCTGTCTAAGGTTTTGCAAATTACGAGACATTCCTTGATTAAACCATTGTCCGATCGCATCAATCGGAGTGAAATAATCTCCAGTTTGCCACTGTACTTTTTGCGATAAAGGGGTTAAATGAGTTCCTTTTAAAGTGCGTAGAGTTACCATCTTGGGAAATCGATTTTGTAAGATTCTGTGTAAGATTGCTGTTTGGTCTAAGTCGTCTTGAGTAAATTTGAGTAGTAGATTACGGCGTATGCTATAGTGTTCGGCGATGAGGCGATCTGTTTCTGGAGGTGAAGGCGCAAACTCTACATTAAGCATCGGGGCGACGTTAAATTGTTCCATGAAGGGAACAGCTCGGCTAGCAGGATAATTATTAAAGGAAATTAAGATATTGCCTGCTCTTTCGACATCGTACAAACTACCAATCATGAGGTGTAGTTTGCATCCCATGCTATGTCCCATGCCGTAAACGGGTAAATAGCCCCTGCTTAGCTTGTTATTTCTCTGAAGTCGTTCGAGAACTGTTTCAAAATTATTGAGGACTTCACGGGCGATCGCAAAATGGTCAAAGGTATTGAGAAACGGTGTTGCAATAATGGCAAAACCAGCCTGGCTTATTTGTTCTAAAATTGAGCGATAGGAGACTTGAGGTGCCGTAGCGACAAAAGCGCCGCCTAAAAAATGCACCACACCTTTAACTTCCTGGGGAGGAAGGTAAACCCAATTGCCAGATATTTCTTGCCATTCCATATTTTTTCTGGTTAAAAATTAACTTTGAGGGAGTTAATCTGTTGCTAACTTTTGTTCCAGGTCAAGCGGAACTAAAATAATTGCTAACTCAGCTACATTTATTAGATTAGCAACAAAGCAATATTCGTGAGTTGCCTCAGAATGAGAAATATTGCAAGATAACTTGAATTGAGTGAATTTTTAGCGTTGGGCGATCGCATAACCCTATTTTGTAGCCAATCTAATTTCCAGCCAATTTAATTTCTTTAGTCCTTAAACTTGAAAATTTCTCCTCCCCCTATTACCCTATAAACCATAAAATTCCCCATGTCCGACCAGGATTTAATTCGCCTATCTCAAAGCCATCTGAATCTTTTGAGCCTCTGCCCCCGTAAATTTCAGCAGGTATATATTGACTGTTTAGGCTCACTTCCTGTCCCCGAACAACAGGATAATATGCAGTGGGGCAGTCGTTTTCACCTATTGATGCAGCAAAGAGAGCTTACTTTACCGATTAATCCTCTATTAGCCACAGATTCGGAGTTAGACCGTGCTTTAAAAGCTTTAATCCAAGCCGCGCCAGAATTAGCTCCCCATCCAGGAGTTTGGCGCGAGGCAGAACATTGTCGCACCTTGAGCATCAGTAATTTTTTATTGACTGTAATCTATGATCTTCTCATCGCCGATGTAAATCAGGCGACTATTTTTGACTGGAAAACCTACCGCCAGCCAGTAAAAGCTAAAAAGCTCAAGCAAAATTGGCAAACCCGACTATACCTCTATGTTCTGGTCGAAACTGCGGAATATCAGCCCCAACAGGTACGAATGACCTATTGGTTTGTTAAATCTGGTAAGCCAAAAAGCGTGACCATAAAATACTCTGAAAAAGAGCATCAGCAGACCAAGCAAGAAATAGCAGCTTTATTAACCGACCTAACAACTTGGTTAAAAGACTATCAAGAATTTCAAACTGATTTTCCCCATCACCCCAACTGCGAGACCGTCTGTCCCTATTGTCCCGATCTCGCCACAGTAGATCAAAGCTCAGAATTGATCAAATCTTTTGAGGAAATTGAAGAAATCTCCATCTAGCAAAAAAAGCAGCGTAATAAAGGGCTTTGCCCAGCTACTAGCTCATTAAATCTTCTAATAGGCGGAAATACGAGGAAGTTAAACTTTCAAGGTCTAAATTCTCTTACTTTAACTTCCAAATATCGATTGAGAAAATACTCAAGAGCCTGTGCCATAATGTTCTGACCAAGCTGCCATCGAAACAGGCACAATTGGCTCAATCAACTCGGTAATTGCCTGAGCATAAGCCCCAATCTCGCTTTGCGCCCCTGCACCTAGTCTTAAGCCCACAAAGTTGAGCAATGCCTGTAATGAGACAGTCCAGACCCAAGAAGTATAGACAGAAGGAACTAAGACACCTCGGGCTTGCTCTCGACCCACACCCAATTCAAGTAGCTGACTATAAGCTTGATAGCTTTGTTGACACTGTTCTTGATAAATAGCGATCGCCTTTTGATTTAACTCTGGCTCAAGACTACCGATAGTTGCCTGCTTATTATTCTTTGACTGCCGCCTAAAAGTCGGCGGAATATAGAACTCATTGCTATCGTCAATGGAAACATAGCGAAAACTCTTTTCATTCCAACCGAGCTGCTCCTCATTATGATTGCTGGCTATCACATGTTTCCACCACTGTCTGCACACATAAAGCGGCGCTTTGACTTTAAACTTAAAGGTTACTCCGCGAAATGGCGAAGTATGTTCGTGCTTGATGAGATATTTAATTAATTTGATATCCTTTTCATCCAACTCCAAAGAACTTTTGTCGAAAGAGGCTCTGGCATCGTTAACAATGCTCAAATCGCCTCCCATAGAATCAATTAGCTCGATCCGACTCTTACCATCATTTAGAGGATCTATGTAACCCATTCTTTCTTACCTCTTACCTTTTAGCTCTTTACTAAACCTTCGGCAAAGTTACCCCTGCTCCCTGATGCTGATACTTACCGCCGCGATCAGCGTAAGTAGTTTCACAAGATTCACCCTCAAAAAATAATAGCTGTACAACTCCCTCGTTGGCATAAATTTTTACATCAGCACTAGAAGCATTACTGAACTCCAAGGTGATACTTTCTCCCTGCCAAGAAGCCTCAAGAGGGGTGGTATTGGCAATCACGCCCACGCGAGCATAGGTTGACTTACCGAGGCAAATAGCCGTAACGTTAGGGGGCATGTTGATACTTTCTAACGACGCACCTAAGCCATAGCTATTAGCGGGAATAATAAAGTAGGACGAACCATCTTCATCCTGATGTAATTCAGCCTGTTCTAGGTTTTTGGGATTAAACTGTTTCGGGTCAATTACCGTTCCAGGAATATGTCTGAAAATCCGGAAATCGTGGGGAGATAGGCGAATATCATAGCCATAAGAGCTAAGACCCCAGCTGATAGTGGGAATTGCCTTTTTTGCTCCCAGAACAGCGTTTCTAATTGATTTTTCCTCAAAAGGAGTAATCATTCCCTGACGGGCTTGTTCTACTATCCACTTGTCGTTTTTAATCATGTTTCAGGCACTATGCCGAGCTAACTTAATTCTCAAGCAGTGTGTATGTTAGCAAGCAATAAGTTCGATTGAAATTATATTTTTGGTTTTTTTAGGATAAAAAACGAGATAGTAGCAGATAGACCAAGCGAAAAAAGACCACAATGGCGATCGCCATTGCTCCTGTTACAGTGGCAATGACAATTACTGTCGGAGCATTTAAAGCACCATTGAACTTCGGAACAAATGCCACAACTCCAGCGGTAACTAGTGCCAAGATGACGAGATCTACCTTTTCTATCGCCCGACGATAAAGCGCGAATATAATTCCTCCCATCAACGCGCCTACAATGCCAATACTTTCAGGCGATGGGGCTAGCCAGCTAGTCATACCGATAAAAATTAATGCTCCTTCAAAACCAGCAAAAGCGGCGCTAGAAATCGTTTCTGTCAGAGAAAAAGGTTGTTTTTTGCGTCTTTTACGACTGGGTTTAGCCACCTGGGGATTAGGGGCAGCAGGAACGATAGGTTTAGCAGGGTGAGAAAGTGCGGGTTGAGGGGGATGGATCAAAGTCGGCTGTACTGGGGAAGCAGAAACAGAAACCTGGTTAGATTGGGCGATCGCTAGGGCATCTAGAGCTTCTCTTGCCGAGGAGAATCTTTGGGCAGGAGTGGGCAATAACATTCGATCCAGAACTTGCTTCAGGCGATCGCTGATATTAGGCGCGAATTGATGCCACTGCCAAACATTGTTAAAGGAATCGTACAGTTGATCTACTGGTTTTCCCGTTAGGAGATTGAGACAAGTAACCGCAAGGGCATAAATATCTGTTGAGGGATATACCTGAGAACCAGACATCTGTTCTGGTGGGGCAAAACCCATGGAATAAATCCCCGTCGATGTTTTGTGATTTCCTCCTACTGCGGCAATTTGCTTAACTGCCCCAAAATCGAGCAGACATAACACACCCTGCTGATTGCGCATAATATTGGAAGGTTTGATATCGCGATGAATCACCTTATTTTGGTGAACAAACTCTAATATCTCGAGTATTTCTGTCAAAACTTCTACTACTTCTGCTTCGGAGAACTGTCCTTTAACTGCCAATTCTTGTTCAAGATTCTGCCCGTCAATATATTCCTGGGCAAGATAAAAATACTGTTCTGAGGCGTTGCGCTGGGTATTCTGGACAATAGGGGTAAAAAAAGCATACAGATCAGGAATCTGGGGATGTTGCTGACCTAGTTCTTCCAAGACAATTGCCTCTCGTTCAAATAGCTCCTGAGCTATCTTTACCTCAGCAGCATCAAGATCGCTGGAGGGCTTAAACTGTTTAACCACACACAAAGGTAACTTGGGTTTATAGCGATCGCTAGCTAAAAAAGCTGCCCCAAACCCCCCCTGTCCTAATAATTTTATGGGTAGATAACGATCTGCCAGTATTAGGGGCATTCCACAGCAGCTACAGTAACGTTGATGTACAGTTCTTACCTTAGCTTCGGTATCGAGATCACCAAAAAAATTAGAGGGTTTGACACAGCTTGGACGAGTACAAATAATTTCCATTTCGGCAGCAATCCACGAACAGTTACTAGTTGTTCGTGACCAGTTACTTGTTAAGTAGTTATCTGCTTATTGTACTGAGGGAACTTTGTTTCGCCCAAAAAAGCTAAGAGCTGAAAGCTGAGAGCTAAAAACCAGTAAACTAGAGCGAAGCTAATTCACATCAGACGTATTGAATAGCACTGTTTCAAATGTAGTTTTCGCAGAATGCGATTACCCTACCCAACCAATTCTCAATCAAATAGCATTTATCCACTCGCTTATGGGAACAATTAAATTAGGCGTTGCTAGATTATCGGGTGATTTAGCATTTTTACTCATTAGATAAATCAATCAAAGAGCTAAGGGCTAAAAGCTACGCTTCCTGAAATCAGCAACGTCTAAAAATACAGTTATCAATTAGTTTCCATGCCGAGAAAAGCAGACGAATACGCCATTCACATTTTGATTGCTGGTGGTCATCGCGAAGAAGTTCGATTTAGCACCGTGCAAGAATTTCAGAAATGGTATAGTACCGAGCTAATAACAAAATCTGATTCTGCCGATTTTGTCAATGTACCGATCAAAAACATTCAGGGGGAGTATATGGTACTGCGTCCTAACAGTGTTTTAGCTATTCGAGTCGAGCCTGTATTCTTAGGTAGTGTTGAGAGATTTTAGCTCGTTCTGCAAAGTGGTTTATTTTGATTGAAATTAAGACAGCTAAATTTACTTTGACTATTGGTCAATAGGTAAAACCGTACTTCTAATAGATTGTCAATAAATCAAGCCTTTGTTACATTTATTTACATAAAGACAAAAATGCCAATAACAAAAAAATAAGAAGGACAAGATATGACAACTTTACTAATTGCAACAATCCTAGTTGGCTGGGCGGCAGCAGCATTAATTGGTACTCAGGCTTATTTCCGAGGCGAACAGACAAAACCCATTCATGAGCGCAACCTAAAATCAGCATCTTTTGAATTATTAGCAAAATCATTTACTGCTAGAGATATCGATTATGGCGAGCGCATCCCTGCTTTTGCTCTCGATACCTACACCAGCAGCAACCTGCCCAAGGCATAGAATTTATAATTAAGTCACACTTGAGTAATATTGCTTAATAGCAGACAATCCTAAGAATCAGCAAGCGATCATTTTCAGTCTCAGCCGAGCAAACCGCAACCCAAATCTCAGGATTGTTGTGATCTATGTAATAGAAAGGAAAATTTTAGAAATACAAAGGAATTAAAGCCATAGCTGACTAGAAAACGAGCAGAAAGATTTAGACTTTCTTGCTATTGTCTCTAAGTTACTATTCAGCAGTAGCCAGTTCTGTA
>JBCCNG010000081.1:0-10482 GCA_039025955.1 Cyanobacteria bacterium P01_C01_bin.72
AGAATTGGTTCACGAGTTTCTTTAACTAATTGCTTGCAGCTTTCATCAAAACAGATCCAAGGATTTTTTGACTCATAAGGACGCTGGTAAATGTCTAAAACGTTTTCCATGCAACAAACAAATTCTGCATTATTATTTGGAGGAATTACCCAGGATTCATTAAGCGGAAACCCTTTGGGTTTCCGCTTAAGTTCGTTTTTTTTAAGGTTTGTCTGATGGTTTCTGTGGATACTTGTTCGACATAGTTTAGTTCTACCATCTTGTCGGCGAGCATTTTTAGCGTCCAATTGCTTTTTCCTGCTGGTGTTTCACTACAAGCGAGCGCAATTAAATAGGCTTCTTTTTCCCCGTTGATTATTTTACGACGACGTTTTTGTTGCTTTCGCCTATTTAAAGCTAATTCTAATCCTTCTTCGATATGCGAAGCGAATCCTTTAGGGCTTGTCCGAAGGACTGTGGACTAAGCGCCTTTGTCGCCAAACTAGTGTCAAGCGAATTTTAAGCCTTCTAGTTGTTGAGAAATTGCTTGGTTGTTGATATTAGGCTGATTTCTGTTTCTGGAATGGTCTCGAATCCCTTTTTGTCTAAATGACATTTAAATATTCGAGATCGCCGCAGTGAAAAATTGATTTTCACTACATAGCTTAAAACTACTACACATCCCAATTTGACTGCACTTGACAACTTGTACATTTTCTTAACTTGTCACCAATGCCCTCTAAGCTATGGATTCGAGGTAGTAGGTATACGAATCTTTGTTCTTTAGGCGCTGACGTTAAAGTCCTAAAAAATCTTGCAAAGAATTACGCATGACATCTACGGGAACAGGTTGCTGTAGCCAAATTTCTAACGCGGCTACTCCTTGCTGTACGAGCATTTCTAAGCCATCTAAAGTAACTGCTCCTTGAGCCTGGGCCAATTTGAGAAACTGGGTGGGGTTGGGAGTGTAAATTAAGTCATAGGCGATCGCATTTGGCTTTAGTTTCTGCATCAATGATTCGTCCACAGGAGAAGCATCAACATGAGGATACATACCCACAGGAGTGGTATTGACTAGCAAATCCGCAGCCGCAATTAAGCGAGGAAGATTATCCCAACTATGGATTTTGAGTCGAGAAGTTATTTTAGGTGCATGTGACCAACTTGCATAAAAGCGAGCCAGTTTAGCGGGATTTCGTCCCACAACGTGAATTTCTGAACAGCCTAGCTTAGTTAAGCCAGCGATTACAGCTCTAGCAGCACCACCGTTACCAAGAATAACAGGAGTTATCTTTGTCCAGTCGCGATTCATTGTTTTTAACGGTGCAATAAACCCCAATGCATCCGTGTTTGTACCTTTCCAGCCAGACTCAGTACGCCATACAGTATTTACCGCGCCGATATTTGCAGCATCGTCAGAGATTTCGGTTAAAAGCGGGATAATTTCTTGTTTATGAGGAATAGTGATGCTGAATCCTTGTAAATTAACTGCACCAAAACCTGTAAGAGCTTCAGCTAAATTGCCTTGCTGCACGGGGAAAGGAACATAAATATAGTCTAAGTTTAAACTGGCGATCGCCGCGTTGTGCATTACGGGAGATAGGGAATGTTCTACAGGATCACCAATGATACCTAACACTTTTGTTTTCCCTGTGACTTGCATCATCGAAGTCTCCTTCATATTTTGGATAGCAATTTATGACTTGGAAAGAATATGAAAAGATTACTCCAGCAAACTCCCACCATTATTTATTTTACCTTGGGGGGAGTCATTACTTATATGAACTATAAGTAAGCTCAAGGATTCAACCAGAAAAACAGCTATGGCGGTTGACAATTTTCTGAGATAAGATTAGCCATCCCACCTAATTGTCAGTGTCGCCTAATGGTCATGCAATTCCCGCGTGAATCAGCCATTTAGGTAACTTTTTCCATGTTGAATTATCTTATTCATGGTTCTTTGATGAACAGTACTTTAAAATCCTCAACCTTAGTTACCCTAAATAGACAGCCTGCCAATAGTCTACAAAAATCTAGTTTACAGGCATCTCAGCCATCCCTAACCCTAATCAACAATAGCTCTAAGAGCCAGATAGAATCGCCAAACCAGCAGCAGAAAAAGGCGATCGCTCAGATCTATGTAGAGCAAGCAGGGATCTACTTTCAGGAGCGCAACTGGCGTGATGCGATCGCTGCCTGTCAAAATGCTTTACAGTTGAATTCGCAAAATACTGATGCCTACAAAATTTTGGGCAACGTCTTCAAGCTCAAAGGAAAAAAAGCAGAGGCGCTGGGCATCTATGCCAAGGCATTAGAGATCAATCCTAATTCCGCACCTATCTATGCTAATTTGGGCAGCTTTTATGCCGAACAGAAAAATTGGCAGTTAGCTTTAGATTACTATCAGCAGGCTGTGATTATCGATTCTCGTTTGGCTGGGGCATATCGTAACCTGGCACGGATTTGGGAAGAAATAGGAGATAATGAGCAGGCGCTTGAATGTCTTTGCCAAGCAGTCAACCTTGAACCAGAGACTTTTTCTGCCTCAGAATATTTTAGTTTTGGCGCTCGGCTTTACCAACAGGGGCGGCTAAAAGAAGCAAGTATCTTTTATATTCATGGAGTTGAACTTGCACCCCAGGCAGAAGAACCTCTAGCCACCTTGGTTAAGATTTTAGAAGAATTAGAAGATTGGCAACAGGCTGTGGTTTTCTATCATCAGCTAATCTCTCTTTCTAAAGGAGAGACTCCCCAGAGAACTTCGGCTACCAATCGACCAATCAAAGATCTGCTCTTGAAATCGAGAAAAAGGGTAATAGCTCAAAAAAATCCGCGCAGTCTTGAGAGTATTCCTCGTAAGCGACACAGCAGCAAAGCCCCAGAGGCTTCTACGAAGAAGCAAAGCACTGTTCCCCAAAAGACTTTGCCGCATGTAGCGATCGCACCATCTCCTGTCAGCATCACGCCCCAACTACTGCCTAAGTCTGATGTTCCGACAGGAAAAGTTTTTCAGCCAGCGTCAAAAGCAGAGCCGCCAAATTCTGCTATCTCTTGGAATAATCTGGGTAGCGCCTATGCCCAAAAACAAAAGTGGTTGAAGGCAATTAGCTGTTATCAAGAAGCAGTAGAGCTTGATCCTCATCTGAGTAAGACATATCGTAACTTAGCCAGAGTTTATAGCAAAGTTGGCAAGCAAGAGCAGGCAGTACTTAATTGGTATGAAGCTTTTAACCTAGAGCCAGACTTGGTTAAGCCCCAAGAACATTTTGTCCTGGCACGAAGGCTGTTACAACTGCGTCAGGGAGATAAAGCGATCGTCTGTTTACAGCACGCAATCAGGATTCAGCCAGATTTTGCCCAGGCTGGTGCCGCTTTGGCTAAATTAAAAAAAAAGCAGCAGGAAAACAAGAACGAGGAGCAGAAGTAGAGTTATTCGCTGATAGCCTTGAAACATCACTCTTTAGCACAAGTTAAAGGTCTACGATGTTTGTAAATGGTTTTGTGGGTAGTGGGTAGATAGCACTACGTGTAAAAGTTATCCCAATTCTTGAAACTAGCTATATGGATTGCAAATTATTTTTTATTAACTAAAACTCTCAGACTCTTATCTTCCCTCACCTACTCATCTGCTCCCCGGCTCCCCTGTGATCAATAACCATAAAAATAGCAGGTCATAACTAACGTACTACCTGCTAAAATTAATATTTGAAATTAACACGTTAACTTTGTCGATTGACGCAGCTAAAAGCTAATAGTTAAAGTGTGTTTTTCTACTTATCAAGCTGAGAACGTAATTCATCTAGTTCGGCATCAATCACGGAATCTTGGGGGCTAGCAGCTTCTAGTTTGGGTGTTTCGGCTGAAGTACCTGATAGCTGCGCTTTCATAGCGGCTAGCTCGTCATCCACACCGCTACCTGCTTCCAGAGCCGCAAACTGCTGTTCGATACCAGTACCTCCCAATTCTGCTGCGCTTTCCGACTCTGCCTCCAACTGCATTACCTTGTCTTCCATGCGCTCGAATGCTGCCATGGAGCCGCTAGTGCCGATATTGCTCATGGAATCCTGTAGCTGCTTATTCGCCTTGGCAGCATTAGCCCTGGCACGGAGCATATCTTTTTTGGTTTTTGCCTCGGAAATTTTGCTCTCTAAGGCAATCAGATTCCGTTTTAAAGTTGCTACTTGGTTAGTTTGCTGATCTAATTGGATTTTAAGACTGTTGGCAGTATCAGCAAAGGACTTTTTGCGTACCAATGCTTCACGAGCCAGGTTCTCATCACCTTTAGATAATGCTAGTTGCGCTCTCTGCTGCCAGGTATTGGTTTCTGATTGATTCTTGTTGTATTGTTGCTCGGTTCTTTTTTGAGTAGCGATCGATCTGGCAACAGCTTGACGAAGCTGCACTAAATCTTCCTGCATATCAATGACAGCTTGTTCTAAGACTTTCTCAGGATCTTCAGCTTTGCTGACTAGATCGTTGATATTGGCTCGAACAACTCTGCTAAGGCGATCAAATAATCCCATGACTTGTATATCCTTTAATCGTTTACGTTCATAGTATTGGGCTTGGCAGACTCCAGGATACTAAATCCACCATAAATTGTTGACTAAAGAGATTAATATTGCTCTTTATCTTCTTAGTGTGACATATTCTTCCAGTGTACTGTCGATCGCTGGATAAAGTATGCTCTTAACGGAAAAAATATCAGATTTCGACTATTGTGATTTATTTGGAGGTTGCTCTAAGTCTTACTGCAATCTCTAATCCTCAAGAAGATAGCTCCTGGAGTACAAAAATTAATTAGAATGACTCGAAACCCAAATCAATTAGAGTTAATTACTCCATTACCAAAAGTACTCTGTATAATTTAGAACAAAAAACATTGATTAAAATTTTTAGTCGCAGGTAGCAATGGTCGATAAAAAATGCGTGGCAGTTCTCAAACGTGGCGTTAAATCTTGGAATAAATGGCGTAAAAGCGATCGCTATTTGCCAATAGATTTGAGAGGCATTAATCTAAGCAGTGAGGCTCTACTGGGAATTGATTTTACGGGAGTGAATCTGGCGGGAGCAACCCTAGTCAAATGTAATTTTTGTGGGGCAAATTTCGATGGTGCAGATTTAACCGGGGCTAATCTTACTGAAGCCAATTTTAGTGGAGCAAGTCTTTGTGGTGTTACTCTAACTGGAGCAATATTGATCAGAATCAACTGTCGAGGGGCGGAATCAACTGGTTCTAACTTAAGCTTGGCTGATTTTACTGAGGCTGATTTGCGCGTTGTGGACTTTCGGGGTGCAGAATTATCTGGGGCGAATTTTAATCAGGCAAACCTCAACGGCGCTAGCTTTATTGGTGCAAACTTGACCAGAGCTAGCCTAAAATTGGCTCAATTGAACAGTACCAATTTTAATCATGCTAATTTGGCTCAGGCTGACCTGACTGGAGCTAATCTGACTGATGCTTATTGTGAAAAAGCTAATTTGAGTGAAGCTAATTTACTCAAAGCAACTCTATATCAAGCTAATTTGATGCAGTCGGATCTGACGGACGCTAATTTAAGCGGTAGTAATTTGGCTAATGCGAATCTCAGCCAAGCCGATCTCAGTCTAGTGAATTTAGCTCAGGCTAATTTGACGAGGGCAAATCTGCGTCAGGCAAATCTTAACAAAACCGACCTCAATCGAGCTAATTTGACTCAAGCTAACTTATCTGGGACAAATTTAGTTTTTGCTAAAGCCTGGACAGCGAATTTTAATCAGTCAATTTTGACTGGTGCCTGTATCGAAAATTTACAAATCAATCGCCAGACCAGCTTTGCCAAGGTAATTTGCCAATACCTTTACCTCAAACAGCATCAACAGCAACGTCTGCCCCAAAACCAACAGCAGAATCTTCGTTCCGATCAGTTTAAAGCCACTTTGCAAAATCTGATGGATTCAGCAGAAATAGTGTTCGATGAAGACCTCAACTGGCTAGTTATGCTTCATGCTTTTGAAGCCCTACAGCAAAAGTTCCCCGACCATAAAATTCAGCTTAGAGGCATTAAGGCAAACTCGAACTATCGTTTTACTGCCGAGATTAAAGTCACACCCAAGACAGAAATCGCTGCCATCGGCGCATATTTTCGCCAGCAATACAATATACTGGCTCTGACCCAAAGCAAATTAGATTGCCAGCAGCAGACCCAGACTCAGCCAGAGAGTAAAAAGGAGCAGCTAAACTCTTACGAACAAAACTAATCGAGAGGATAAATCATGGCAGCTAAATTTGACTGTTTTAAATGAGCTATATATCCTTCTGCTGCATCACGATCTTTGTATGCTCCTAAATAAATAAATACTCCTTGGGGAAGGTTAACGAGGGAAACATGTTCAACTTTCTGTCTGACTAACGCCAAAGAGGAATCTCCGCGATACTCCGTCAATATGTAGTGGTATTCAGGATTTATTGTTGATTGAGATAGATTAATGGGAGCTAAAGCAGGACTGATTGGCTCAATAATTGTTGTTGATTCTGTATCTTCAGCAGTTTTTAAACGGCTCAAGGTACTAAGGTTAAGCGGCATAAATTCCTCTGTCGCAATACTGGCACTACCCAAAGTAGCAATCTGTTTTTCGGGCTTGATACTAGCGGCTTGGCGATGATTACGCCAAATTACTGCTCCTGAAACTAAATTTGCCAGAAAAATAATTGCGATCGCACTGACGCTCCAGGGATTTATCAGCCATTCTAACCAACTTGAGTCGTGATACTCGATTTCAGCGGGTTCTGCATCTAGATCTGTCAGAGAGGTTAGCTGTTCAGATTTCTCTAACTCCGATTTTTCTAACTCTGCATTCAAAAATAACTTGGGCGCTGCTAACTGTTCATTCCCCTGACTTTTTTTAGCTCGATGGGGATTAAAAATATTGATAGTCCCCGTCGCAAAGGGTTTATGGACAATACTCGACTCTAACCGCGAATTAGTCGAGGGTTTTTGAGAGCGATCAGCTTTGTGTTTCAGCGACATGACTAGATATAAATAAATTTAGATACTATGGGCAATAATTATGTTTACCGTGGACTACCTTGGTTTAAGTTTGGTAGTTTTTGAGCTATTAGCTATTAGATAGATAGAAATAATCAAGATAAAAAATAAATAGCGCATCTAGCTTAACCTGTAGTGCCTAAAATCGTCCTTCAGTTGTAGGAAGTAAAAACCAAGAATAGACAAGGCATATTTGAGCCAGGGACAATTGTTAAACCCTAGAGGAAAGATAAACAGGTCGCTAATTCAAATGATCTAAAGCAAAATCCCGAATCTGCTCGATTAACTGGACTACCTGCTGGATAATTTGTTCTGAGTTGATGCCAAAGGTAATCTGTAGCAAAATCAAAATCGCCACAATTACCAAGGCTGTTTTGAGCGTCGATTGGAGAACTTTAACTAGCCAGGTGAATAGCAGCATCAGAATGACTACCGCAGCAATAGGAATAATTATTTCTAGCGACATAGATGTTAGACAAGCAAATTTGAGTTATGAAACTTGAATCATATAGTCTCGACTGTAAATTAATCGATTTGGTTGCCAATAAAGTATGAGAGTCAGTTAGTAGATGACCAAATAACTTTTGGGCGTTTCTGTTGCTCAAAAAATAACTAACTAATTCCCAAAAGCCAATTTTAAAATCTTTGTACGGTAAGCGTCTTAGCCTAACCCAAACTCAGGTTAGTTACTACTTTACTTAGCTAACTAATGCTAATCTTCGACTTCGGTAGCCAAAATCAGCGGCTCAATTTCTGTACCTGGATCAAAGGTGATATTGCTTTTGAGGCGATCACGAATTAGTTTGGCGATCATTTGATTAAGACGATACATTTCGGGGCAAGAGTTGAAACGGTATTTTACGTCGATAATACGCTGTTTCTTGCGGGTACTTAAAGCAGCATTTTTCTTTCTATCTTCTACCTGTTTGCTGCGGTTGCGGAGGAATATATCGGGTTTTTCTGCACGGTTTTTGACATCGGGAAGGATTTCTTGATAAGGATTACGCCAATAGCCTTTAAAGTTTTCGCTCTTGGGGTTTTTGTAGAGTTTAAAGCTTTGTAGGGTAGGAATATATAGGGCATAAAACTCGCCCTCTTTGACCACCTGAAAATAGCCCCAGTCTTTTTGCTGGCGGTTAAGCAAAATGTCCAAAGTTAATTCTAAAGAGGGTAAATCGACCACGGATGTAGGATAGTTTTGTTGACTGTACATAAGTTTGAGTGGTTAGGCAATGTTGCTAAGAGAACCAAGATATGTTCAATTAATTAAAGGCGGTAAGTACAGAAATCTCGCTCAAGTCAGTAAAATTATATAATCATGAATCCAGAAAAGTTTCTCAGTCAAAGCGCAGGCAGGTGGTTTAGTCAGCGTACCAACTATTTTTTAGAGCGCAATCAGTCAGCAAGTAGTAAAGCCGATCTGACGATTGAATTTTTATCTGGGGATGATACGCGAGTAACAGAACTTTGTCAGAAGCATAATCTTGACTCTGGTTTAGCTATCGGTGGCTTGGTTCAAAGCTGGGATAACTCCGTCGATTGGGGTAAAGATAAGCAGGTCGGATCGGCAACAATTGTTTTGATTAAAGATCCAGATAGCGACACCACAGGAAAATTAATTCGCTCTCAAGATAGCAGGGTTTGTGGGCATTATGTTCTCGGAGAAGATGAAGCGCTAACTTTTACCCTTACCAACGAAGATATGGAAGCAGAAGAAAGACAGTGGTTTGCCAGCGATAATTTCAAAATGCGGACTACTGTAGTCAAATTTAAAGATGGTTCGGAACAAACCTCCTTTTACTCAGAAATCCGTAAAGCGCCGCCGAAAAAAGATGAAGAATAAGGGACATGAGATACAGAAGCTCTACTACTGGTCAATCATATCTTTAATATCTTGGGATTATCGAACAATCTCCTCATAATTACCTTTAACACTTTCCCTGGACTACAGCATTCAAGTTAATCACTAATCCATTTTTAAACAGATAGTCTTCAAACTTGTGAATATCTATAGAGCCAGTCCGATCAGAATCCAAAATACTAAACAGTTGTTCGACAATATAAGGTCGAATATCATCCGTATTTTGTTGCCCAGTAGTTTTCTCTTCAATGAATTGTAACAGCTCTTCTAACTCGACTTTATCTAGAGAGCGGTTATTATCTCTATCAAAATAGTGAAATAGCTCGTGAGCATCTGCGGTAGTAACCCGTGAAGATCGCAAGGCTTCTCGTAACATCTGTCGTGTAAACACATTCATAAAGAAAAGTTGCTCTAATAAAGGAAAGAAGAAGCCAAAAGCAGCCCAAAAAACAGCGTACTGCAAGATGGGCTGATCTCTCATCACATTTGCTCCACTAAGTAAAGATGCCCACAGGAAAAAGTTGGGAGTAAGCAGCAACAAATAAGCATCTTTAGCTTCGGCTTTATTTGCCCATTTTCTAGGTAACATAATTGCTAACGCTGCTAAACCTCGCATCAGCAAGAGACTAACCAAAGCAATATCCAACTGCTGTAAACAAGCCAAAGAACTTTCTGGATTTACTCCGAGAAATACATCTGAGATGAGGTGAGGAAGTGTAAACTGTAACCCCGCAGACAATGCCATGATTGCTGCTGCGAAAATTCCGATAAATTTCCAGTTTTTGCTGTGGTGATTCGATTCTACTGGAGATTTACTGCGCCACAGTTGAGCAATAATACCAGGAAGCACCAAGCCGAAAATCAGAATAATATAGAAAACTTCTAAGCTAGTAGGACTTATCGGTAGCATAACTGCGGATAACAAACTAACTAGGGCCACCGAAATAAAAATAGACAGAGTTTTCGACAAAACTGCCGAAGGATAGAGGTTGCCTCCCCAGAGGATTGACATCACTGGTGTAGACAAGGCTGGAGGAACCATCCAGAATAATACCCACAACACCTTATAAAGGTCGTCTGCTCCTTGATAGACCAAACCCGATAATAACAAGGTAATGCCACCCACCCAGCGTAGTAAGATCCAACCATTGACCACAGTTGTAACCGTCTGAGAAACTTTACGGCGACTAGCTTTTAGGTCAATGTCGAGATAGGCGTAAAATGTAGAAATAGCCAGACAAGTAAGAATAATACCAGTGAAGATAATGGGGGAAAAAGAAATGGTATTGACCGCAGATTTAATTGCCACCCCAATAATAAAGGCAAAAGCACTCAAGCCAATGCCCCACATGGTAGCCAAGGCATCAGAAAAAGTAGGTAGAGATTTAACATACCAGCTTTTCTGACTTTTCCCGTTAAGTATGAAATGAATGCCAGGAAAGCATTATAGGCTAGAGAGAATTTTCAGGTATAGTAGAGGAAATTTAGAGAGTTCAGACCCAAAAATGTTGGAATGGTGGGTCAAAAATTTTGCTAGTTGCCAGTTGGGAGATGAGCGGTTGAGCAATCGAGCCTTTTCTATCGGTAAGATTTTGAGTCAGGGATTTGGAAAAG
>JBCCNG010000082.1:0-10481 GCA_039025955.1 Cyanobacteria bacterium P01_C01_bin.72
GAAAAGTTCCAGACATTGACATCTTGAGCGCAAATTGTTGCCGATAAAGAGGACTGCTCGTAGTAAAAATTGGCTTTATTGATTGTAATTCCTGGCTCTACCAGCTTGCTAAAGGTTTCTAGCCAAGCAGTAAAAATTCCTGCCTGACGCTTGACGGCAACTACCCCCGAATTCCAAAATGCCTTCACCTTACGGCGATCAACGGTAGTAGTCACATACTGGGGTTCAGTTACTCCTGCTAGACGATATAAATGCTGCCAATAGGGATCGTTGGGGTCTGATTCTCCCTCTGAGCCAATCATCTTTTCATGTTCGGGACGAATCCCAATGTCGTAGGCTTCAGGTAGCCAAAACTCCGTTGGCTCAGAAAAAAACACTAAATCACTATCGAGAAAGACAATAATCTCAGCATCAAGATTTGCCTCGACATAAGCTCCTAACAAGGGTTTGTTTGCCAGGGGATAGTCGGGATATTGGGTATTTAGAACTACCTTTTGATGTACTACTTCCAAAGACTCTAATCGTTTAAGAGTGGTGCTGGAAACATCAGTATGTTCTCTAACCTGGTAGCTATAGATGGGTGTATCTTTCATCTTGCCAGCGAACCGACGGATACTCTCTACCATCAGTAAAGACTCCTGTTCCAGTCCTCCAGCCTCCGTACACATCACAAAAGCAATCGGCATTGACATAGGAATAAAGTTTTCTCTAAATTTTTTCTCTGTGGATAGTTAATGCTTGATATATAAACGCTGGGCAATGGTCGCAGCATAGTCTTGCACTGAATGCTCGTGGGCAAACTGTCTTCTTTTGACTGCATCTCCTGGGGATTGAGGATAGTTCAGCACGAATTGGGTAATTCCCAAAGCAATTTCTAGCGGTGCTGTGGCATCAACTTCTATCCCCAAGCCATACTGCTTAGTCAACCGACCCATCAAGCCATACTGAGAACTCAGCACGGGTTTGTCTGCTGCTGCTGCTAATAAAAGAATCCCGCTCATGCCAATGTGTTTTTGGTAGGGAGCAAGAACTAAATCTGCAAGCTGAAAATATTCGGGAACTGCTGATTCAGTCACAAACTGATATTTGGTAATAATCTGCACCGAACTTTTTCGTAAAGCCTCAATTCGTGGTGTGATCGCCCTTCGATCTGCTTCATTAATTGCCCCCACCAGAAGTAAACAAAGTCGCTGGTTTATCTCCCGTGGCAACTGCTCTAAAGCCTCAATTAGCTGAAAAATGCCCTTACGACCGTCAATTGCACCAAAGAGCAGCATAATTATTTTGTCAGGGGCAATATTTAAGCTCTGCCGTAATTGACTATCCTTGTCCTGTTTGGGATTGGCTTCTACAGGGTCTGGTAGATAGACAATCTCGGCTGTAGGATTAAACTCCTGAAGGGGAGCAATCGCACTTGGATCGAGGCAAAATAAGGTTTTAAGCTGTGGATGACGTAATATTCTCGGTAGGGTTAGTTTTTCGCGCCAGCGTTGAATCGTTTCACTGCGGCTGGGCTGATCTCCAGGAAAATTGCCATAGTGAAAGGTAGGCTTAAAATAAATTCCCGACACAGGACAGGGAGCAGGTCTACCCAGAGTTAAAGGTAGTTCGCAGGTATCAAAATACATCATCAGACATTCCGTCGCCTGCTGTAGCTGGGCATAGTGGCACATCAAATCCCATTCCTGAAAATTGCGCCAGGTACGGTGCTTGAAAGTATCTCTAGGCTTAAGCTGGGCTGCTTCTGCTGCTTTAATCGGTATAATTCTCAGGCGCTCTCTCTCTTGAGAAGGAATTGCCGCCACCACATCCTGATGCAACTGCAAAAACTGTGGTAGGACAACAATATCTAAACTGCTAGGAATCCCCTCGGCGAGCCAGAATTCAATTAAATAGCGGATATAGTTACCGTGATGTCCACCCAAACCTAAATCAAATAGTAAGATTTTATTCGGACTAAAAATAGCTGGCACAGCAATTGGCGCAGTTTGGCGATAGTTAATAGCAGTCATAAATTTAAGGAATATTAGTTAATTTGAGTGTTGGTTACTCATTACTCATTACTCATTACTCATTACTCATTACTCATTACTCATTACTCATTACTCATTACTCATTACTCGCTGATCAACACCTCGGCAATGTCTTTACGAGGCGAACTAGCTACCACAAAGGTTTCGGGTAAATGACCGACCGCAATCATCATAATTACGGATTCAGCAGCAGGAATTTCCGCCTCGGCTTTGAGGGCTAAATCCCTCTTGTAGTCTGCCGACCAGTTTAAACAACAGCTTCCTAATCCCAAGGAATGCAGACCGTAGACCAGAGACATGGCAAACATGCCGCCATCGATAAAACACTGATGCCTCTCGGCAGGAGTCATAAAGTAATTTAGGTCGCTAGTGACTATAAGAATCTGACTGGCGCTGTCGCCAAAACCGCGATTACCATTTTGGTGAGCTAAGATCCGCTTTTTGGCATCGAGATCGCTGTAGCGATAGACTTTCCAAGTTTGACGATTGCAGACCGAGGGGGTTTTGATTGCCATGGCTACTGCTTGTTCAATTGCCTGGGGGTCTACCGCCTTGGTCGTATCAAACTGGCGTACACTATGACGGGCATGAACAAACTCCTGAAAATTACCAGAGATAGCCTGATGGATTTGCTCCCTGGTCACGGGAATTGTGCCGCCTATCTTTCCTGGTTCTTGTCGCTCGATTTGCTGTAGAGCAGTCAACTGCTGATAGAGTTCTGGATTATCATGACCCGCTTCTAAATTAAATTTATAGTAGGCAAAGAGAGTATCTAGCGCTACCTGGGTCACTTCGTCAGCGCCATAGTTTTGCTGATAGGTTTGCAGCATGTTTACTAAGTGACGCACCACTTCTTGACCAAAGCCAACGCGGGTATTTTTGAGCGATAGACCTTTTTCAATCTGGTGGTAATGAGCAATAATTCTTCCCTGGTGTCTCTGTTGGGTTTTATAAGGCTGCTGAGTTGCCGAATAGATCAGAAAGCGGCGAAAATCATAGCTGTAGTTTTTCAACAGGTTGATGAGAAATAAACAGTTATAGTAGTAGTCCCGCAGAAGAGACTGCTTGATAAAATTGGGCGCAATACTTTTAAGAGCAACCATTGTGTTTAATTAATTGGAGATAAAATACTTGGCTAGCGAGGATCAAAGTCAGGTTGACTCTACTAATTCCGCCGTCTTAACTTGAGCAACCGCCTGTTCTAATAGTGCTTGAGAGCGAGCAATTTTCTGGTTTAAATTGTCTGTATCAAACTTTAGCTCTAAATAATCGTCCCAATTGAGATTCTCTAGCTGTGATTGGGTAACGATACGCTGTTCTAGCTTGAGATCCTGCAATAAGTCTCTGACCTTAATTGATTTTTCGGGGCGATCAAAGCTAATAAAAGGCTTGCGGAAGATAATCGAAAAGATCGTGCCGTGGAAATAGTTGGTAAAGACAAAACTAGCCCCCGCATAGTAGCC
The DNA here is from genome assembly GCA_039025955.1 of Cyanobacteria bacterium P01_C01_bin.72. GTDB lineage: Bacteria > Cyanobacteriota > Cyanobacteriia > Cyanobacteriales > Xenococcaceae > Waterburya. The sequence continues at coordinate 3,497 of JBCCNG010000082.1, forward strand.
GAGCCATTCTTCGGGACTAACCGTCAGGATATTATTTGGTGGTCGCCATTTCCCTGGTCTTGCACCTATAGCAACTATTTTGAGCTTTTTCTCCTTTGCCAGAGCGGTAATACAGGCTCCTTGGGCGACGGAAAAGCTACCGTAAAGCAGGATATAGGGTTGTTTTATTTTTGGTGGCGTAATAATTTGCTGGAAATTAGCAATCAGAGTCGGATCTAGCACCTTGGCAGCCGTAAAGCCTCCCGACTCAACTAGTCTTTTACTATTGCCATCTCGCACCAAAATTGTTTGGAAATCGGCAAATAAACCATAAAGCTGCTCCTGCAATTCACCTAGCTCAATCGTTCCCCCAAAGCTAGCAGCATAGGACAGTTTGACCACCCGTTGACCATCGAGAAAATCGAGAAAGAAGGTACGGTCTTTGCCATATTCGAGCATACTATTATCAATATTCCAGATCTCATCACTGCCCGTAATTACTACATCGTAGTCCCAGGTTGCATTCTGGAGCTCCTGGCGACCATAGTAGGTTTGGGGACTTAATTTGATCTGCGATCGCCAAAACCGTTGAAATTTTCTGAGCTTTTGGATACCACTCCATAACAACAGAGGATTGATCAGCCGTTGTCCCCGAAAAAACAGATATTTAAGATTAGAATTCCGTGCTTGGTAGGGTCGATAGTCAATAAACTCCACTTCGTAGCCGCGATCGCTCAAAAACTGATATAGTCCGTAGGCTTGTAGTACTGCTCCATAGTTGACGGAGTAATGATAGGTGAGGATGCCAATTTTGACCATAGGAATTAAATTAGGAAAATTAAAAGATTAAAAAATTAAACAATAAATGGTGTAAGTGGTCTTCAGTCTCTAGTTTTTAGTCTTGGGAACTTGATGCAAAATATCTCTATATAAAGTCTGATAGCGATCGCCCTGGAGTTTCCAGTCAAACTCTTGTTCTGCTTTCTGTCGTGCTTTAATTGATAGTTGACGCTGACGTTCTGGATTATCTAAAACCCAAGCAATACCTCTAGCCAAGTCTTCAATTTCAAAAGGTTCGGCTAAATAGCCATCCTGTTGATGGGTCACAATATCCTGTAGTCCCGTTGCCCGATATGCCACTACGGGAGTGCCACAGGCAAGGGCTTCTGATGCGGTCTGACCAAAAGCTTCCTGAAGGGAAGGTACAATCATTACGTCCGCCGCTGCATAAACCAAGGAGAGGGATACATCGTCATGAAACTGACCCAGATGGTGCGCTTTGATGTTTAAATCAGGGAGTTGGCTACTTTTGGAGCCGCCAAAGATTAATAATTCAAATGGAGCTTGTTCAGGATCGCGATTGAGAATCTGTAATGCTGGCTTGAGTAAATGAAAACCTTTGCGATATTCGCCACTTGCTCCCGTAGTTGAACCAAATAAAATGAGCTGTTTGTCCTGGGGCAAATGCAGAATTTGGCGTGCTACTTGAGGATCGATTGCTTGATATCGTTGTAGATCTAATCCCGTGGGAATTACTCTGATTGCTTTGTTTTTTAAGAGTGAGCTTTTTTGGGCGCATTGCCCTAGCCATCTACTCCCCGCAACAACGGTCAGATTAGCCTGTTCAAAGGCTTTTTGCTTACGTCGCCATACCTGCCGAGATAGGTCAGATTCCCGTTCGCTTTTTAGATTAGGACAAGCGCCACAGCTTTGGTGATAGCGATCGCAGTTTTGGGCATAGTGGCAGCCTCCTGTAAATGCCCACATGTCATGTAAAGTCCAGACCAGAGGAATCTTGAGCTTAGTTAGCTTGGCAATGGTTTCGATTTGGAGAAAACCGTTTCTGACCCATTGCAGGTTAACTATGTCGGGTTTGATCGCTTGAATTTTATCTGTCAGGGTATCGGGAAACCACTGGCTGGAAAACATCTGTCCTGCTTTGTTAGGATAGCGTTTGAGAGGTAAACTCGATAGGGCGGGACTAATTCTGGTCAGCATACTGCGCTCGACCAATACCGTCGGGTCTTTACTGCTCTTGGCTCGAACTAGCATCTGTGAGTCGCAACCAGCAGCTAATAGCCCCTGATGTTGTCGATAGGCAGCACGAGCTGCACCCCCTTCAATATCGGAAGTTGCCAGATGTAAAATTTTCATGATTGATTTAAGAGCTAACTTTTGCTAGCTGAGTTTGCCAGCCTTTGAGTTTACGACGCATTTTACTAGTTATGCCTAAGTCCCAAACTAGACTGTACTGTTCGTAGGTGTATTGGCGGTCTATTCCTGGATTCGGTTTTTTAAGCGGCAGAATTGCTGGGTAGCGGGGTAAATTAGCGACTATATTGCCAGAATTACTCACGGTATGGGTGGCATCAGCCCCAAAACCGATATTAGAGACAAGATTAACGGCAGAGGTTATGGTTAGGGCTTGATTTTTCAGGCAGGCGAAGGCAAAAGCATAGTCCCAAGTATTTAACTTACGAACATAGTTACGCTCCAGAACCTTAGCAAAATCGTCATATTGACGGTCATTCTGCATAAAAACTCTAATTTTTGCCCGTATTTGGGGATCTTGCCAGTCACCAACGTTGACATCATAATGCTCCCAGGCTCGTCTCCAGGTTGCCCAACCCCAGCAGTTGAAATAGTAAGAAAAATGATAGCTCTGCTGGCGCTGTTTCCACTTGGTGAGAAAATTGCTGCCACAAATCGCCATAACCTCGGGCTGATGCCGATATTCCTCTAGTAGCTGTTGGCAAAAAGTAAAAAAACTCTGGTCGGGCAAACAATCGTCTTCGAGAATAATTGCTGACTCAACTTGAGTAAACACCCAATCTAAACCAGTGGCAACGCGATCCCGACAGCCAAGATTAGTCTCAGCGTAGTTAGTCAATACCTCACAGTCCCAATCAACACCATCAATTACCGCTCTAGTAGCAGCACATTTTGCCGCTTCCCCAGGACGATCCGCTCGATGTCCATCGGCAACCACTAATAGCTTAGGCGGCTTTGCCTGACGGATCTGCTCAAATACTCTTTGAGTATTGTGGGGTCGATTAAAAATTAAAAAAGCAACGGGAGTTTGCAGCATAAAATTGATTAACAGTAAGAATAAGGGATAAGGAATAAACTCTGGCAAGTTATTCTTGTTCCAAAGTCAGGTTCTAAAAGCAATTTTGCCTAACGGACGATAGCTTAGAGTAGCTACCAACCACCAGCTTGCTAGCAAACAAGTCAAGGTAAATAAGAGTAAGTTTGGGGTATTTACGCGAAATGCCGTTGGTAAGAGACGATTTTCTAAAATTTGTCCCCCTTCCACCAGCAATAAATGAACTAGGTAGATCCCATAGGAACATTGGCTCAAGCTTTGTACCCAATGCTGACTACAGAAGCGATAGCGAGAACAAAAAATTGCCAAAACCAAGGCACTATAGCCTCGAAGCAACTCTGAAAATGCCAGAAAAGCTCCCGTTGAATTAAGCTGATTTACCAGCAGAAATATGCCCAGCCAGAGATACACCTTACCCTGAGTTGAATGCTCCAAGTATGACCTCACTCTCTGATGATTTAAAGTCAAGGCGATCGCAATATAAGACCAAGAACGAACTATCCAGAGTAAATAAGTAAAGCCCACCCCCCGCCAAGAACTATAATTTTGTAGTCCCCAACTACCATCAAGCTGGATCAATAATTGATACAGAGCAATGCTGCCCAGACTTAGAGCGATCGCCTGTTCTATTTTGAGAGCGCTCAGTTGGGCAAGAGGTAGCAAGCTTATTAAGATCATGCCCAAAATCAATAAAGGCATGAAGTAAAGATGAAAGAAGGCATCCCCTGTAAAAATAATGCCCCACAGTTTAGCCTGCAACCGCTGAAGCTGTTCGACATCAGACAGGAACAGATACTTGCCCACACGGTAGAGCAAATACACGCCAGTCCAAAGTAAATAAGAGCGGATGAGCTTGATAATACGCTGCGGCAAAAGATATTGGGGACTGCACAAAAGCTTACCTACAGCCAACCAGAAAGAAGTTGCCAAGAAAAAAGGGACGGCAAACTTGGCAAAGTTGAGTAGATAGTGCCAACTGCCCGAAGTTACTGTTACCCCCTCATCACTATGGAGCAAAATCACGGCAAAAATTGCTAACCCCCGAAATAAATCGATTCCAGTTAGTCTTGGTCGCTGCTGATTCCTCATTGTTTTGGGTTTTAGCTAGATACTGCTGGCGTTAACCAACCTGAGAGATCTCGCTCCAAAAGCTGCTCTAGTTCGGCAATTTCTGAGCGGTAAATTCTACTTAATTTATGTTTTGCCTGGGAAGACAATTTAGGAGTGTATCGTGTTTTACTTTCTAAGCGATTGCGCTTCTGCTTCAGATATTGGTAGGCATTTTCTGACACTAAGGTTTTGACTACTCGTTTGAGCTGAACTTGACGACTAGTTTGAAATAGGTAATGTATCATCTGGTTTTTGGGTAATTTAGTCGAGTTATAGGCTTGGGCAAAAGTGACTGAATGATAGTCCTTTGCTACTCCCAGAAACTCAAATATTTCTCGTAAAATCCTGCTGGTATCTTGGATAAAGTCTTCGTAGAGGACAATTTTAAATTTAGATTTGGCGAAAACCCTCTGATATCTGATGATCGCCTGACTGTAAAAACCTAGCTGAAGATAATGCCAGTCTGCCCAATAGTTGGCCGCAATGCGTTGGGATTCTGAAGCGATCGCTACTTCAAAATCAGCTAAGGGTTCTTTTTCATATTGCCGCAAATAGCTGTAGTGAGAAAAAGCGCGCTGGATCGGATTCCGTAACAGGAGAATAAACTTCATTTGGGGACAATATTTCCTGATGCGCTCGACTGCGGCAGGATAGTAGAAGCTACTCCAAGATGCTTCCCCCAGTGCTTTTTCTTGATCTGCTGCGGCAAACAAATTTTGATAGTCTTGCCAGTTGGTCACAGTCCAATCTCTAACATAAAAATATCCAGGTCCCTGATAGTTGAGATTTTCCCCCTCACAGGCAAAAAAGTTGGGTTCTTTAACCCGACTCATAAAAATCTCGGGATGCTGGCAGAGATAGTGATACAAAGAGGTAGTTCCGCTTTTGGCAACCCCCAGAATCAAAAAGTTGGGCTGAGTCATGATTGATTTAAAATTATTTCTTCATAAGTACCCGATTTGATAATTTCTCCCTGATTCATGGCATATATGCGATCGCAGTGAGCCACCGTGGTTAGACGGTGAGCAATAATAATTAGGGTTTTTTGACCGCTGAGGGCAGCGATCGCCTGAGAAATTGAGCTTTCGGTTTCGTTATCTAAAGCTGAAGTGGCTTCATCCAGAACTAAAATCTCCCGCTCATGATATAAAGCTCGGGCAATACCCACTCGCTGTCGTTGTCCCCCCGACAGCATGACTCCTCTTTCCCCTACTTCTGTATCAGTCCCTTGGGGAAGATTTGCCACTACTTCTGTTAGCTGTGCTGCCTCAATGGCTTTGTCGAGGCGCACCTGATCAATTTCTGCTGGGGGTACGCCATAGGCAATATTGTTTTTAATCGTGTCATCTGCCAGAAATATGGCTTGGGGGATATAGCCCACCAAGTTTTGCCACTGTCGCAGGTCGTTATATATGGAAACGCCATCAACTTGAATATCTCCCTGGTGGGGAATCAACAGACCCAAAATAATATCTACCAGAGTTGTCTTACCTGCTCCCGATTTACCCACTAGGGCGATCGATTCTCCTCGCCTGATGCTTAGAGTTAGATCCTTGATCGCTAGCTGAGATTGGTTGGGATAGCTATAGGCAACGTTATTAAGAACAATTTGATCTTTGAATAAAAGTGCCTGGTTGGAATCAGGCTGCCCTGTGACCTTGTGTGCCACAGCAGCTAAATTAAGGCTGCAACGACGATCCATGGCATTTCTCTCTAGCTCTTTGAGATCACTATGGATCTGCTCGATGGTAAAGCTGTTATTGCGGATAATATTAATCCCCCCCACAGTCTGACCAAAAGCGGGCAGCAACCGAATCGAAGCCAGGGCGTATACTCCCAAAATCGAATGAATTCCCTGAATATCCTGACCGATAAACAGAAAGTAAGAAATAATGCTGACGGTCGAGATCACCATTACCGCCTCAATTAAAAATCGCGGCACGATGGTAAAGCTAAAAAAGTTACTCGTAGTTTTTTCCAGAATTTTCGTTTCAATCGCCGCCTGTTGCGTAAAGTAGCTTTCACAACCAATTACTTTTGTCTCTTTGATTCCTCCTACCGCATGGTTAATGACTTTAATCATCTCTGCTCGACTTTTGCGCGATCGCTTGCCCCAATCTTTGAGCTTTTGTTTAAAGGAATTGATCAGCCACAGCGCTGGCAACAAAACCACCAGCAGTACAATCATCGTCAAGCCACTGGTGTAGCACAGCAGCGCAAAGAGAGAAATGACAATTAAAATGTTGGCTACCGATGACATTGCCGCCTGGACAATAAAGTTGAATTTACTTGCCACCTCAACAATACTGTCAATGATATAAGAACTGCTGCGCTTAAGATGATAGGGATAAGGAGCATGGATATATTTAGCAATTAGCTCATTTACCAATAGCCGCTGCTGCCGACTGCTGTATTTAAAAATGCCTACCTGAGTTAGCCAAGAAACAAAAGTTTTGCAGCAAAACAGCAGCATGACCACCAACCCGAGCAGGGCAATAAACTGACTCTCATCACCTACGCCGGAGGCTTGATAGAGCTGGGATAGCAGTGAATAATCATGAATACTTTGGGGCTTACCTGCCAGACTCACAAAAGGGGCTATCGCGCCAATCCCCACTACCTCCAGTGCCGAGGTAAAGCTAAACAAGACAATCATTCCTGCCAAACTTAGCCTGCTCGAAGGTATAATCCCAATCAGTTTTTGAATAATTTCTAGCATTTACCTTTCTATAACTTGACAGCCTAGCTGTTATCAAGATTCCTAACGACTAACTAATAACTAGCTCTTCC
>JBCCNG010000083.1:0-10407 GCA_039025955.1 Cyanobacteria bacterium P01_C01_bin.72
AAACTAAAAACCTAGCTAACTTAAACAAAGCTGATTTATATTTAGGTATTTCAGGTATGAGCGATCGCCAAATAGACCGTAAACTAAAGCAACGGCTGCATGATCATTTAACCCAGATTGTGCGCGAAAGAGATCCTTACCTCAATTCGGGTGGACATTTTCTAGTCAGAGAATATATTCGTGAATCTTTTGCCCTGTGGGGAAAGATACAGACTCATGAGTTTAGTTTCAACGGTAAAACTCATCAAAATTTAATTCTTAATCTTGCCTCTGATTCCAATGTAAATTTACCTCCAATATTAATTGGCGCTCACTATGACGCTGTTCCTGGCACTCCAGGGGCAGACGACAATGCCACAGGAGTAGCTGTTTTACTAGAAATGGCGGAGGTATTTGCTTCTTCTCCCCTAAAGTTTCCCGTGCGGCTAGTAGCGTTTGATCTAGAAGAATATGGCTTATTGGGAAGTTCCGCCTATGCTAGTTATTTGCAGGAACAAGGACAGAAATTGCGGCTCATGCTCTCTTTAGAAATGTTGGGCTACTGTAATCATGCTTCAGGTTCTCAAACCTATCCAGATCTGATCAAAAGATTCTATCGCGATCGCGGTGATTTTATTGCTTTAGTGGGCAATTTAGCAACCATAGGGGATATGATGCGTCTGCGAAGTAAAATGAAACAACATGGTACTCCCATCGAAGTTTTACCCGACCCTAGTGCAGGAAAACTAATTCCCATGACTGGGTTTAGCGATCATCGTTCTTTCTGGGAACAAAAATACCGTGCCATCATGGTGACTGACACGGCAATGCTGCGTAATCCTCATTATCATAAAGCTACAGACACGATCGCCAGTCTTGATTTGGATTTTCTGACCAACACCTGTCAAAGTTTGATCGCTGCTTTGAGAACAATTAGCTAAAAAAAGAAAATTGTAGTTAAGGTTCTAGAGATATCTGTATCTAATGTATTCATAAACATTAAGATACTGACTCCCCGCAGCTTTCCAAGAATAGTCATATTCCATGCCCTGCTGCACTAGCTGCTCAAATTCTTTAGGGTACTCGTAGTATAGCCCGATCGCTCTTTCCATAGCTGATTCTAGGGCATAGTTGTCCATTTGATAAAAGACATAGCCGTTACGTTTTTCGGGTGCATGGTCGAGGTCATAATCGCGGTCAAAGACGGTACTGAGTAAGCCACCAACTCCGCGCACAATGGGAACAGTGCCATATTTGAGACTAATTAACTGAGTTAAACCGCAGGGTTCAAAGTTACTGGGGACGACCATCATATCTGCCCCAGCATAAATTAAATGGGCTAATTCTTCGTCAAAGCCAATTTCTAGATGTACGTCAGGATTATTATTCAGGAAATATTTTTCGTGCAGGAATTTATTATTTACTTCAGGGGAAGTTCCCGAACCCAGCAGCACAAACTGAGCATTACGGTTCAAGGCATAGTAAATTGCATGATGTACTAAATGTACTCCTTTTTGATCGTCTAAACGACCGATATAGGCAATAATGGGCTTATCCGATTCGTGAAGTAACAGTCTTTGTCTTAAAGCCTGCTTGTCTTTGGCTTTGTTTTCTAGCTTGTTGATGTTGTAGTTGGTAGGAATTGATTTATCTGTTTCAGGATTCCAGAAATTATAATCTACGCCATTCAAGATGCCGCTAAACTTATCTTGATGAACTTCTAAAGTATGTCCTAAGCCGTAACCTACGTCAGTAAATCTAGCTTCCCAAGCATGGTGCGGAGATACAGTATTAACATAGTTGGAATAAACAATCCCCCCCTTCATTAAGTTGAGGGCAAAGGGATTAAAGTTGTCCCGCAGACGGGAATAGTCGAAGTAATGTTCTGGTCGATTCAAACCTGTCGCCACGAGGACTTCATTACCGCAGCTACCCTGATGTCTAAAATTATGAATGGTATAGCATACTCTCTGACGCTCCATTCCATAATATTGATACATTTCGTAGAGCATCACAGGCACTAAGCCAGTCTGCCAGTCATGGCAGTGAATAACATCAGGACGTTTATTACTTTTCAGCAAAAACTCCATTGCTGCCTTACTAAAGAAAGCAAACCGCATCGGATCGTCTGAACCGCCATAAACGTAGCCGCGATCAAAAAACCGATCCTGACTTTTAGGCTGAATAAAGAAACAAAGACGACCATGAACCCAGCCACAGAAAACATCGCACTTAATTTCGCCGCCATACCAAGGAACATCAAGGTCTTTATAGGCATCGTGCAGCCCCCAAATATGGTCGTATCTCATGCAATCGTACATGGGGAGAATTAGCTCGACGCAGTTGCCCCTTTCTGACAATTCTCGGCTCAATCCGTAAACCACATCTCCTAAACCGCCAGCTTTAATGACAGGAGCGCATTCGGAGGCAATTTGCACGATGTACATATGTAAACCCTCTTCTTAATAAAACTTTATAATTATCGATTTTATTTAAGATTTTAGAACACAAAGTCATTTTACGCGGGTTTATAAGGGAAAAAGATAGAAATTTTTTTATTTAATCATTGATTTAGTTAGATTGAATCAGTTATTTATTCATATAAAGCAATTGCTTGATCTGGCTCAATTACCACTATCCGATCTGCCGATAAATTTCCCATTGCGGCTCCAGCTGCTGCTCCACCAATGATTTCTATTGCTCCAGCATCATCAAATACTTCACCAAATACTAGTCCTCCTGCTGCACCAATTCCCGCATTTTCGGCAACTGCCCCTGTGGATGTGTCAAGAGGAGCTTTAACGTCCTCAATTACGCCAGATGAGGCATAAATTGCGAGCTGTATTTACTATAGGTAACTGCCTCGGCAATATATCTTAGTTCTTCTTCAGTAGGAACATATTTACCGACTATAGTAGCGCCTACAGGAATTGTTATATCGCTAATTGCGCCTCGGGTTTGAGCAATTAAATCATAGGCATAAGATACTATCATTATTAAGATAGAGAGTTTCTGACTGGGCGCTTTTGGCATTCAGGCTAGAGCTGCGTTGAGCAATTAATAAAGAAGCCATTGTTTCTGTCCAAGTTTTTTGAAGATAAATTACGCTTCCCGTTAGTAAAACTAAGAGAGCTGGTAAGCTGTTACACATCTAATTTGCTTGTTGTGGCTGACGGGATGACGAGGTGATAGGGTCACGGGGAGAGGGTTTAACTGTTTTTCGCACAATTTTAAAATATACAGTTTAAATAATTAACAGCTTATCCAAAAAAAGCGATCGCAACTGGAGCTATTTTTATTTGGCATCGATGTACTTGCTGATCTGATTGTTTTAGTTATTTTTTAGTCTGCTTAATCTGCAAGAGAAGCGAATCTATAGACAGTTATATTTGTTTTATCAACAGTTATGAAAATTTTTAACTAACAACGAAAGGATAATAATTTGAGGCTTTTAAAAACTAGCTATTGACCACATAAAATTGTCCTAACTGTTGCTTAAGTCTGTGTAAAAAGAAGATGATCAAGATTCATATAAGTAGCTGAGTAAAATTAAACATTTTTTATCAAATCATGTATGCAATAAAAATCGTTATAAAATACAAATAGTGTACGTACTAAATTAAAAACTAGTAGAGTGAAAAACTATATTTTAGGATAGTGCTAAAAAGCTATTGATCTTCATATATCTCTGCATAGATAAAAAGCAATGATTGCGAACAATCACCATGAAAATGGTTAATTAAAAACATCTAACTTTTGATAGAGTCATAGATCTTACCTAAGACATTGTGATTTTTGTTTGTATTTTCTTAATATAATTAACATACACATTAGCAAATACACCGTTCTCAATAACTCGGAAAATTTTTGGCACTGTTTCTCTTGATTTGGATCAATTGTAAAAGTAGTTTCTCAGACAGTGGGATGGAGCAAAATATTCTGGCTTATTAGTTTAGGTCTATGGACATAAAAAATAAAGATCAACATTCAACACAAGTAGTTCTCAAAAGTACCCATAAACAGTTAGAAAGAGATATTGCTCATCGATTTCGGACTTTTAACCGAGAAAAAATAGGCTGTGTCTTTAAGGAAGTAACCTGCACTATCTTTAATAATTATTTGGTTTTGCTAGTAGATGGAGCTTTAACAGCGTTGGAAGAGACCATCTACAAAAGTGGAGAAACAAAGATAGTTGAGACATTACGTCAAAGCGTCAATCTGGTTTTGAAACAAGAATTACGCCAAATAGTTAATGAGATGGCTTTAGTGGATACGAAGGACTTAGTTTGTGAACTTAATTATGAGACCAAAAGGCTAATTGTGTTTGCTATTATGACCAGCGCACCAGCAGTTAGAAAAAAAAGGAAGACCGATATATCGGTTATCAATAACAAATAGTGACGAGACGTTTGCTCAATACTGTGTATCAGCGACCCCGTTTGAGGTCATAAATTACTTTCGACGCTAACCAGTTGGGATTACGACCTGGATGAGTCGCTAAAGTACCAGACAACAAACGTCGTGCAGTTGCTGGATTATGTACTAGTCTGAGTAGTTCGCGACGTAGTTTAGGACTGACGCGGAAGAGTAAGTCGCCATTATGGTTGATTTTGTCAACTCCTGGCAAAGAGCTTACCCAAGAAGGCTTGTGAGCGCGGGTTAAATTATAGGCAATAGCACCTGTACCTAGGAGCAAGCCAGTTAAACCAATTATATTTTTGAAATCGTTTGTAGGCTGAGTATTGTTGTGGGGATATCTGTCTACCTCGTACCTGTAATTAGGATAATTCTGGCTTAGGATCAATTCCGACTTAGCGGTATCAGCTAGACTGTTGGCGTTGCTACGAACGGGAGAAACAAAAATATTACCTAACACACCCCCTAATAGAAGAGCTAAGATTATTTTCCCAGATTCTTTCATACCTTTTTTATATTGAATACTTTATCTTTCAACTTAATTATGACTATGAAATATGACGGCAAAATGACAGCAGTATGACTTTAAAAAGACAAGAGTTAAATCTGGCTGCAATGATTACCTGCAACAGAATTATTTTCTCATACCTCTAAGATTCCAATGACTTAAAAGAGCAAGATTTGAATAACCAACTGTTGATTATTTTGACTAAGATGAAAAAAGATATCTTAAACCCAGTCATAGGATTCATCAATTTGCTACCGTGATTTACTTCAAGTACCAAAGCGTTTCTTGAGCTTACATTTTTTTATTAAACAGCAGCTTGACCTATGCCTAAAAATAATACTCAGATCAATTTAAAAACCAGAGATGTTGTTGCCGCCTATACTTTTCTGCGGATTGTAGTAGGCATTAATTACTTTAATCATGGAGCAACCAGGATTTTTAGTCTGCCTGGCTTTATAAATTCAATGGTAACAACTATGCAGGATGCTTGGATTCCTGATTTTTTAGTCAGGATTAATGCGGCATTAGTGCCGCCAGTAGAGCTAATAGTGGGTGTTTTAATAGCTATCGGATTATCTACCAGAAGTGCCTTAATCGCCTGTTTTGTTTTGATGGCAATCCTGATGTACGGTGTCACGATCATTCAAAATTGGGATGTGGCGGGGAGTCAATTAATTTACAACATTGTCCTCTTTGTTCTCTTAGCAGGAGTTAGCTTCAATCGTATTTCTCTAGATGCTTGGCTGAGAAATAAAGGAGATCGCCTTTCCAAGTAAATTGTGCAAATAAACAATAACTTATAATTATTATAATTAATCAATATGCCATATCGAAGACCCAAAATAGTAATTATCGGTGCTGGTTTTGCAGGATTGAATGCAGTTAAAAAATTAGCTAAAGTTGAGGCAGATATCTTACTGATAGACCGTCATAGTTACCATACTTTTATACCTTTGCTTTATCAGGTAGCAACTAGTTTTATTCCGCCCAAAACTATTACTTATCCCCTGCATAAATATCTACATTCTGGTGGTAACGGGCGTTTTTTGCAGGCAGAAGTTTTAAGAATAGATTTCGAGAACAAAATTATTTTTAGCGATCGCGAAAATGTCAGCTACGACTATTTAGTTATTGCTACAGGTAGTCGAACCAAATTTCTTGGTGTCGCTGGCGCTGCTGAGTACGCTTACCCTCTACGAACTTTTAATGATGCTCTGGCTCTACGCGATCGCCTAATCGCCAATTTACAGGCTGCTGTAAGCTGCCCTGACCAGTTAAAACGGCAGCAGCTGCTTACAGTTGTGATCGTTGGTGGTGGAGCAACAGGAGTAGAGCTAGCAGGAGCGATTACCGAGTTGACTCAAGCTGTTTTTGCTCAAGGTTCTCCTGCAAGAAATCCCCAACAAGTTAAAATCATACTCATCCATTCCCCAGCCAGACTATTAGCAGATTTTCCAACTCCCTTGGGAGACTATGCCGCCAAACAGTTACGCCGAAGGGGAGTAAAAGTTCATTTAGAAAGCCGCGTTCGTTCGGTAATGCCAGAAGCGGTTGAACTAGATGACGGGACGGTGATTAAAGCAGCAACTATTATCTGGACAGCAGGGGTAGAGGCTAATTTACCTAACAATGCAGCTCAATTATCTACCGCCAGGAGTCAAAAAATCTGTGTAAAGTCAACTCTGCAAACAGCAGATTATCCCGAAGTCTATGCAGTAGGAGATGCGGCATATATAGAACATAATGGGAAGCCGCTGCTGGGTATTGCACCAGAAGCCTTGCAACAGGGAACAGCGGTGGCTGGTAACTTAAAACGACAGTTGCAAGGACTAGAACCACAACCTTTTAACTACTTCAATAAAGGCACAGCCGCCATCATTGCCCGTAATGCTGGAGTAGCTTATTTATTTGGCAAAATACCCCTCAAAGGTTGGCTTGCTTGGCTGTTATGGCTTGGTATCCATCTATATTATCTTCCTGGTTTAGCCAATCGTTTAAAAGTCTTTAAATGCTGGATTAAAGACTATTTTCAGGGAGAAAGAAGCTTTACTCAAATTTCTTTTCAGTCCGCTGCCAAACAACTTCCTGTTAAGCGGACAAAGTCTGAAACATCATCTGACAAATAGGAGTTTATTCCATTATGAAATACATTGCTTTAGCTGCCCGTATCTGCCTCTCGTTGATCTTTATCAATGCAGGAATCGGCAAAATTCTCGGCTTTAACGGTACGGTAGAAATGATGGCGGGTCAAGGTTTACCCATACCCAATATCTTGTTGATCTTTACGATCGCTTTTCAACTGTTGGGCAGTCTTTCTTTACTGTTAGGCTATAAAGTTAAGCTTGGCTCGATCTTACTCATTATTTTTCTAATTCCCGCGACACTCGTTTTTCATAATCCCCTCGTCTCTCCTGATGAGCTAAACAATTTTCTCAAAAATGTTGGTTTAATTGGTGGGTTGCTGATGACTATTTATGCGGGTGCAGGAGCTTTAAGTATCGACTCTTCCAGTCAAAGATCGAAGGGTCAACAAGAACTAACAACTAATAACTAACCAGAGTAAGGTAATCATCATGATGATTGCCTTGCTAGTGAAAAGAGACACAGCTTGATTTGAGATACTAAGTCGAGCAACTGAGCAATCAATGAGATTTTCCGCAGTCTCTTTTAAGCGTTAATTCAGTTAAATCTAAGTTTTTGCGAGAAATAGAGCTTACAAAAGTATTCTTCTTGTCCTGATTGCTGTAAGGGTAAAAAGTCGTGGCACAATAAAGAAGAGTAAAAAAAGTTTAATAAACGTTAAGAGAGGGGATTATGGTCGCAACACCAGTCAAAACCCAGCCCAGATTGAGCATACAAACTGCCGAACTGGGCAATAATACTACAGCAATCCGTTCTCTAGATTGGGATCGCGATCGCTTTGATATTGAGTTTGGTTTACAAAACGGTACTACCTACAATTCTTATTTAATTCGTGGTGATAAGACAGCTTTAGTTGATACGTCTCACGCCAAGTTTCGCGAGCTATATCTCGATGCTTTGCAGGGTTTAATCGATCCTCAAGAGATTGATTATTTGATTATTAGTCATACTGAACCCGATCATAGTGGGCTAGTTAAAGATTTTCTGGCACTTGCTCCCCAGGCGACAATAGTAGCGGCAAAAATGGCGATCAAGTTTCTTGAAGACTTGGTGCATCAGCCTTTTGAACGGATTATTGTCAAAAATGGTGACACCATCGATCTGGGACAGGGACACGTAATTGAGTTTGTCAACGCCCCAAATCTTCATTGGCCCGACACTATCTTTAGCTATGATCACCAGTCGCGTATCTTATTTACCTGTGATGCTTTTGGGATGCATTACTGTTCTCAAGCTACTTTCGACGAAGACTTAAAGGCGATTGAAAAGGACTATCGCTTTTACTATGACTGCTTAATGGGTCCCAACGCTCGTTCTGTCCTCTCGGCGATGAGACGGATGGACAAGCTAGAGGAGATTAAGATCGTCGCTAACGGACATGGACCTTTATTACGCTACAACCTCCAGGAATTGCTTGAGCGCTATCGTGACTGGAGTAATGCCCAGACCAAAGCTGAAAAAAGCGTGGCGGTTTTTTATGTCTCTGACTATGGCTACAGCGATCGCCTTTCTCAAGCGATCGCCAAAGGGATTACGAAAACTGGCGTAGAAGTGGAGATGGTCGATTTACGTTCGGCTGATAGCACGGAGGTTCATGAGATTGTTAACCGTTCTGTCGGTCTGGTTTTGGGAATGCCTCCTCTGGCAGGGAAAAACCAAGAGGACGTTACCGCAAACCTGGGTACAGTTCTCGCTGCTGCCAAGGAGAAGCAGTTAATTGGGGTGTTTGAGTCCTATGGTGATGATGATGAGCCAATCGATCCTTTATTGACGAAGTTCCGTGAAGCTGGTCTTAAGCCTGGATTTGCGCCGATCAAAATTAAGGACGTGCCTACCGAAGCAGACTATCAAATCTGTGAAGAATCGGGAACGGATATGGGTCAATTCCTTACCCGCAAAGATTTGGTCAAGCAGATGAAGTCATTAGATAATGACCTTGATAAAGCAATGGGGCGTTTAAGCGGTGGACTCTATATTATTACCGCTACAAAAAGAGATGTTAGCAGTGCCATGCTGGCTTCTTGGGTATCCCAAGCGAGTTTTGAACCGATTGGCTTAACTATTGCCGTGGCCAAGGATCGGGCGATCGAATCATTAATGCAGGTGGGCGATCGCTTTGTCTTAAACATCCTCGAAGAAGGAAGGTATCAAGATTTGATGAGACACTTCCTCAAGCGGTTTAAACCTGGTGCGGATCGTTTTGCAGGAGTCAACACCCAAACTGCTAACAATGGTTCGCCCATTTTAACTGATGCCCTAGCGTATTTGGAATGTAAGGTACAAAGCCGCATGGAATGTAGCGATCACTGGATTGTCTACAGCAAAGTTGATCTAGGTCGAGTTTCTAACCCTAATGGTTTAACCGCGACTCACCATCGCAAGGCAGGTAATCATTATTAATCCGACTTGACTAATCTGACTTTAAAACATGGGGGCGTATGAAAATTACGCTCCTACTGAACCAAGCTTTCTTCCTTAGCACTTTCAGAAAACAGACCTAGCATGGGTGCGAGAATTGCTCCTGCGATAAATCCCCCTGCGTGCGCCCAATATGCTACACCACCGCTTTCCATCCCAACACTAGCGGTGACGTTAAAAGAAGAAATGCCGTTTAAAGCCTGTTCAATAAACCAAAAGCCGAGAAAATAGACAGCAGGAATCCTCAATAGGGGAAAGAAAATTCCCAAAGGCAAGACGGTCACAATTTTTGCTTGGGGAAACTTTAAGATATATGCTCCCATCACTCCAGCGATCGCCCCACTCGCCCCTAGAGAAGGGACAGTAGACATGGCGGAAAAAAACCATTGAGCCATAACCGCTAAGATTCCACAGGATATGTAGAACAGCAAGAATTTCGCTCTACCTAACTGTTCTTCTATGTTGTTGCCAAAAATCCAGAGATACAGCATATTAAAGCCCACATGAGCAAAACCCGCATGTAAAAACTGTGAAGTAATCGGGGTTACTGCTTCAGGAATACCTTGACCAACATTAACGCCGTTAAAGCTAGCGGTTAATTCTTGGGGAACAACAGCAAATAGATGAAAGAAAACGTTGAGCTGATTAGGATTAAGGCTGAGTTCGTAGACGAAAATTAGAATGTTGGCAGCAATTAAAATATAGGTAATGTAAGGTGTTATTTTAATTGGATTTTCGTCTTTTAAAGGAACCATGTTTCAAAGCTAGAGAGGAAATAATAAGAGATGAGAAGAGTACTGAAAGTCATAAAAGCACTATTCTTGATTATTACTCTAGATTTAATCAAATTGACCATTCAGACATCTATCTAATGGTGGGTTCAACAAGTATAATTCTTCCAGAAATAAATATAGCAATACAAACTTATGTCAGGACTTATTACT
>JBCCNG010000084.1:0-10375 GCA_039025955.1 Cyanobacteria bacterium P01_C01_bin.72
GATGGTCTGAATTATCGTTTCGAGGGATTGGGGAGGTATAAATAGTATTCTTATCCCTGAATTTCTTATTTAGAATGACCAGAAATAAAGTAATTCTAAGTTGGCAAAAAAAAGAGCAGTGCTAGACCGCTCCTTTTCTTAATAATTACTAGAGTCTTAAAAAGCTAATAGTTGATAGCTACGAACTAATAACTTTACGACATGGATAATTTACACTAAGCAAACTCTATCTTTTAGCTAGCTTCTTAGTTTTGAGCTTCCGCAGGCGGATTGATTCGGGAGTAACTTCTACTAGCTCATCAGAACCAATATACTCTAATGCCCGTTCTAAGCTCATCTCAGTCGGCGCCTGTAGCTGAACTAATTCATCGCCACTAGCCGCACGGTGGTTAGTAAGCTGCTTGGCCTTACATACATTAAGCTCTAGGTCTTGAGAACGATTATGCTCCCCGACAATCATGCCTTTATAAACTTTTGTTCCAGGGGTGATAAAGAATATTCCCCGGTCTTCAGCATTCTTTAGGGCGTAGAAGGTTGACACACCTTCCTCAAAGGCAATAATCACGCCGTTGTAGCGAGTCTCTAACTCACCAGAGAAGTCTCGGTATTCCAGGAAACTATGGTTCATAATTCCTTCCCCGCGAGTGATACGTACAAAGTCGCCACGGAAACCAATCAGACCTCTAGCAGGAATCACGAACTCTAGCTGAGTACGCCCACTGTTATTTTGCATGTCTTGCATTTCCCCTTTGCGCTGTCCCAGGCGTTCGATACAGCTACCGACAGCCGCTTCTGGTACATCTAATACGAGATATTCATAAGGTTCGCAAGGTTTACCATTGACTTCACGATAGATTACCTGTGGCTGAGATACTTGGAACTCATAACCTTCGCGACGCATGGTTTCAATCAGAATACCTAGATGTAATTCCCCGCGACCAGAAACCAAGAACTTCTCGGCTGAGTCACCATCTTCCACTCTTAAAGCCACGTTAGTTTCTAATTCTCGCATTAAGCGATCGCGAATTTGACGTGAGGTAACATAATCTCCTTCCTGACCCGCAAAAGGCGAATTATTGACGGAGAAAGTCATTTGTAGAGTTGGCTCATCTACCTTAATCAAAGGTAAAGCTTGCGGCTCGTTAGGACAGGTGATTGTCTCGCCAATGTTAGCGTCGGCAAAACCCGCTACCGCAACAATATTACCTGCACTAGCTTCAGCCATTTCTACTCTAGCCAAACCTTTGAAGCCCATCAGCTTGGAAATTTTGGCTTTGACAATCTTGCCATCTTCTTTAATCAAAGCAGCCTGCTGTCCTGCTTTTAATACGCCGTTGTGAACTCTCCCAATGACAATTCGTCCCAGATAATCAGAATAGTCTAGAGTTGTTACCTGTAGCTGTAGGGGCTTGTCAACATCTCCCGCTGGAGGTGGAACATGGTGGATAATTGCATCAAACAGGGGCTGCATATCTTTCCCCTCGTCGTCTAATGCTTCCTTGACATATCCTTCTAAACCAGAGGCATAAAGCGTCGTAAAGTCGCACTGGTCATCGTCAGCACCAAGCTCAACAAATAAATCAAATACTTTGTCTACCGCCCCATCAGGATGGGCGCGAGGGCGGTCAATTTTATTAACTACTACAATCGGACGCAGCCCCTTTTCCAAGGCTTTTTTGAGCACAAAGCGAGTTTGTGGCATCGGTCCTTCATTGGCATCAACGATCAGGACGCAGCCGTCCACCATCCCCAAAACTCGTTCAACTTCGCCCCCAAAGTCGGCGTGACCAGGAGTATCAACAATATTAATTAGAGTATCTTTATAGCTAACGGCAGTATTCTTCGACAAAATTGTAATGCCGCGCTCTCTTTCAAGATCGTTAGAGTCCATGACACAATCCGGTACATCTTCGCCTTCGCGGAAAATACCCGATTGTTTAAGCAGTGCATCTACGAGAGTTGTTTTACCGTGATCGACGTGAGCAATAATGGCAATGTTGCGAATAGGAAGAGACATATGATTGGTCTTATAGACTTTTGTATCTTTTTCTCAAAGATTCTTAATGATTATAGCTTAAGTTTGTTTTTATTTATCTAGAAATGTTATGCCTAAAGGAATAATGAGACGTAAAAGAAGTTTTTGGCTAGTAGCTATTTTAGGAATTATTTTTGATCAGCTAACAAAATATATTGTGGTGCAAAATTTTGCTGTTGTGGGAGATACTGTTCCCCTATGGCAAGATGTATTTCACTTTACTTATGTAATTAATACAGGAGCAGCCTTTAGTTTTTTTCGCGGGCAGGTTGAAATTCTACGCTGGATCTCTCTGATTGTCAGCGTACTTTTAATTTTGTTTGTTTGGAATGCTCCGAGAATGACTCAAGTCGAACAGTTGGGCTATGGCTTTATTCTAGCTGGAGCAGTCGGTAATGGTATCGATCGCTTTTTATTTGGTTATGTAGTTGATTTTTTTGACTTCCGCCTGATCAATTTTCCTGTATTCAATATTGCCGATATAGCGATTAATATTGGCGTAATTATACTTTTGGTCTTTAGCTTTACTATTTCACCAAAGCTTGATCGTAAAAATTAGTTAAGACCAGTAAAAATTTATATCTAAAATTTGTATCTCAAGCCTGCATCTGAAATCCCCTATCCATTACCCTAGCTATAGATAGGAGATTAATCAAAAGCTCAACCTAGCTGCGGCTGAAGATATTTCAACCTCAACGGCTTGAGAAGCTGAGGTTATATCAGTAGCCTTAAACTGATCATAAACATCTAGACAGTTCGATAAGTACGATAGTCAATGTTGGGGAATATATTATCGATTAATTCCACTTTTTCTAACCATCCTGCATCCAATTTACCGATCAAAATATCATCGTAAATTTTATTAAAACGGAGTAAATGCGATCGCGTTCTGCGAATTGCATAAGGAACCATTGTCCCCGTACGCATGATAAACGCCCAGTCAGAAGATTGAGCTAACAATATTTCTCTAGCTGCCTGGTTCAATGCACGCCATTCTAGCTCGTCTGCTGGCTCGCGACTAGCTAATTTGATCATCCTTTCGGCAACTTTATGAAGATGAGGGTAAATCCAGGCATTGGTATCGTTTAACCAATATTCATGAAATCCTTTGTAGCCCCAGCTAGACTGAGATGGACGACAAACCTGTTGGGTGGGCTGCTGCTGAAGATACTCAGATAGATGGGTCATGTCATATGTATCCTGGTCATACCAACTTTTGCGGAATAAAAAGTCAATAAACTGTGGTCCTTCATACCACCAGTGACCAAATAACTCCGCATCATAGGGAGAAACTACAATCGGTGGACGCTGTAACATGCCACTGAGATTCTGAATCTGGCGCTCGCGATTGTACATGAAATTACCAGCGTGTTCGGCAGCTTTTTCTCTTGCCCAGTAAGGATCGTAGAGACCTTTTTCTGTTAATCCGCCATCGCGACTGGTAATTTTATGGTATTTAATTCCTGTATTTTTTCGCTGTCCGTTAGGCATGATGTAGGGCTTGATGTACTCATACTCAGCCTCCCAACCCAAATCCTTATAAAATTCTCGGTACTCTACCGCACCTGGATAGCCCACTTTAGAAGACCATACCTGCTGTGAAGATTCATGATCGCGACCAAAAGCTGCTACCCCTGTTTCCGTGAAAATGGGGGCATAAGAGCCGTATCGGGGTCGAGGTCGAGCGTATAAAATACCGTGTCCATCAGTGAGAAAATAACGCAAGCCAGCATCAGCTAGCATTCTTTCCAAACCTTCATAGTAGGCGCACTCTGGCAGCCAAATCCCCTTGGGTGGGCGACCAAAATTTTCTTCGTAATGTTCGCAGGCAACCTTAATCTGCGACCAAACCGCTTCAGGATACATTTTCATCAACGGTAAGTAACCGTGAGTCGCCCCACAAGTAATAATATCAAGATTGCCGCTGTCGAGAAACTGCTTAAATGCTCCCACCAAATCTCGGTTATAACCTTCCCATGTCTGCCTAATCTGACTGAACGAGTTAGCATAATACTCTGCTAAATAGAGCATATGACCATTGTGCTGATGTCGGTCGATCTCCTTCGCAATTAGTTCTTCCAGTTGAGCTAAATGAGCATCATAACGGTCTTGTAGCAGTTCATCTCGTAACATTGACACCAATGGGGGTGTCATACTCATCGTCATTTTAAAATCCACCCCATCCCGCTTTAAACCTTCAAAAATTTGAAGTAAAGGAACGTAGGTTTCGGTAATAGCTTCAAACAGCCATTCTTCTTCTAAAACAAAATCGCTTTCTGGATGTCGGACAAAGGGTAAGTGAGCGTGTAAGACGAGGGCAAGATAACCAAGAGCCATAATGATGTAGTATGTAGTATCTCTTAAAAAAATTGACAGCGGTAGAAGATGAAGTATTCAAGCCTTGTAAGTTAATTTTCAAAACAACATAAAAAATTGCCGTGTTAAATGTTACATGTACACCTTCTCTTCTTTTGTGCCAGCATAGAGGTCAGACTCCCCAAGTATTAAGCCATTGCTTACGGTGGAGCAAAATAACGAATCAGCGTAGAGCCTCTGTAGCTTTATAGGCATTGATACTTAAATACTTTAAGTATTAAGCCAGGTAATAAAAGCGAGCAAACGTTGACCTTGACGCCGTATCTCAGAGCATTTCTCAATCCACGACATAGGGGTCGCTGCTACATTTAATCTCAACCCTGCTGTAGACAGAATCATGATCAAACGCTGGTTTGAATTAAAGAACTGGGGCAATCTGGGTAAATTTTATGATATCTTAATAGTGTCTTCTGATAAAGTTTTAGTTGCGGGCAAGCTCTCTCGGACTGCATTAATGGTTAGGCGTTGACTAATTTAATTAAATTTAAAAGTTATTCTGTTTAATCCGATGTAGGTATTTTGAGGCGATTAATTGGTTTATCGTCCAGTGATATACATGTTAGAGTCAAAGGTTAGGTTTAGTGCTGCATTCCTATAAGCAATGTCCCGATTCCGATCAAGGTAGCGCGGAGGAACTATTGCTTCAACTATTATTATTTGTCGATCAGCGTTCTTCATCCAAGGAACAAGTTCAAGAAATAAAAGCCTACTTGGAGACTTTGCGCTCTAACTACTCTTTCAAGTTAGAGGTAGTTGAGATTGAAAAACAGCCCCATCTAGTCGAGTTTTTCAAGTTGGTTGCCACCCCTGCTCTGGTAAAAATGTCCCCTGCACCAAGGCAGACTTTAGCGGGGAGCAATCTGATTCAGCAGTTGGAAAAGTGGTGGCCTCAATGGAAAGCCCAAGAGAGAATGTTTCCTGGAGAAAACCAGTACCGTGCTACAGAAGATACTCTGTCAACAGCCTCTATCTCTGGTGGCTATGATAGTCAAGATATTGAGCTGTCAGACAAGATATTTAGTCTCAGGCGGGAAAAGGAAGAGCTAGAGGCTCAACTGCGTTTTAAAGATAAGATCTTGGCTATGTTGGCTCATGACTTGCGTACGCCTCTAACCGCAGCTTCGATGGCAGTAGAGACGATTGAGCTATCAGAAAAAAACGGTATGCCCCCTGCCAAGTTAGTCGGTTTAAAACGCAAGCTATTTCGACAGGCGAGAAACCAATTTAATATCATGGACAGCATGATTGGTGAGCTGTTGCAAAATTCTCAGAGTGATAATGCCAAGCTAGCGGTAAAGCCCAAGCCTCTGAAATTAGGTTCTCTGTTTCAAGAGCTGGCAAATCAGTTTGATGTCAAGCTAAAACAGAAGTCGATGGAGTTTATCCAAGATGTGCCTCAAGATCTGCCTCTGGTTTATGCTGATAGCGAGCTAATTCGTCAGTTAATTAGTAACTTGTTGGACAATGCGATCAAGTACACTCCAGAAAAAGGTCGCATATCATTATCGGCACTGCATCGAACTAACCAAAAGGTTGAGGTAAGTATCTGCGATACGGGGCCAGGAATTCCTCTGGCTCAGAAAGAACAGATTTTTGAGGATAGTTTTCGCCTCCGACGCGATCGCGCAGAAGAGGGTTATGGATTAGGATTAGCTACCTGTCGTCAGATAGTTTCGGCTCATTATGGTCAGATTTGGGTTGATAGTTCACCGAAATCTGGTAGCTGTTTTCGCTTTACTCTATTGGTGTATAAGTAATATTACCGTATAACACGAGTAATTGAGGTCAGGCTAATCTATCTGCCCGTAAGTATGAAGGATAAGGGATAAAGGCTGACAAAAGAAAAAAAGGCGATCGCTCTTTACCAAAGGCGATCACCACAAGCTGATTGTTTTTGGAGAGTCTTAAGATTAGCCTGTATTTCTCATTCCCGCAGCAATACCATTGATAGTTAGCATTGCTCCGCGTAACAGTTCTTCTTTACTAAAGCGGAAATGGAGAGCTTGGGACTTGTCATGCTGTCGCAGACGCTTAATTAAGGCTACCTGTAAAAATCCTAGAGGAACAATCGTACCATTACGGAGCTGAACCGAACGCTGTAGCTCAGGATTGCCGTCCAGCAGTTTTTGCTGACCGTTGATCTGGAGAATCAAAGCTTTGGTGAGATTATATTCCTGGGATATTTGAGCAAATAGCTTTTGAAAACGCTCTAAATCTTCGGGTTGAGATAACTCGTTAACGTAGTGTTCGGCAATTTGCAGGTCTACCTTTGCCAGGGTCATTTCCACTTTCGAGATCACCACTCGGAAGAAGGGCCACTTAACGTAAAAATATTGCAGCAGGTCAAGATTTTTCTCTGGCTCTTGCTCTAAAAATCCCTGTAGAGCCGAACCAACGCCATACCAAGCGGGTAGCAGAAAACGACTTTGCGTCCAGCTAAAGACCCAAGGAATTGCCCTGAGACTGCTCATGTCTTTTTTCTTATTCGAGCCTTTTTTTCCTGGACGTTTTGAGGGACGAGAACCAATTTGCAATTGACTGATAACATCTACAGGAGTAACGGAATGGAAGAAATCAACAAAGTCCTCCTGCTCGTAAATCAATGATTTATAAACAGTACGAGATCGCGCCGATAGCTCTTCCATAATTTGATTCCAGGGTTCAACCCGATCAAATCCACTACCCAGCAAGCTAGACTGAATCACCGCTGTGGTCATGGTTTCGAGATGATACAGAGCTAGTTCAGGTAAAGAATACTTAGAAGCTAAAACCTCTCCCTGCTCCGTAATTTTAATCCGCCCCTGAATCGTATCTGTGGGCTGCGCCAGAATCGCTGAATAAGCGGGGCCTCCGCCACGACCAACCGAACCACCGCGACCATGAAAAATCCGTAGGGCAATGCCAAATTCTGAAGCTACCTTTTGTAAAGCTTTTTGCGCTTTGTGGATTTCCCAGTTACTACTCAAGAAACCAGAATCTTTGTTACTGTCAGAATAGCCCAGCATGACCTCCTGTAGATTTTGCGGGCTAAGGGGAGGTGTATAAGAACCAACCACTTCATCTGCTTGAGTGGAAACAGATTCATAACCTCCCGCCAGAGATGCTCGATATAGAGGTAGCTCGAATAATTCTCGCATTACTTCTGGTGCGCGTTTCAAATCTTCCACTGTCTCAAACAGAGGCACAATTCTCACCGAAGTTTGGTAGGTAACGGGGTCGTATAGCCCTGCTTCCTGAGCCAGCAGCAACACCTCTAAAACATCACTGACAAAATTAGTCATGCTGATGATGTAGGTATTGCAAATCTTGATGCCAAATTCTTGCTGCAACAGCCGCAACATGCGAAAAGTTTCGATCGTCTCGCAAGTCGTTGGCGAAAAAGGCATTTCCGAGGGAATGATCGGACGGCGAGTTTTCAACTCCTGAATTAGCCAGGCAGTTTTTTCCGCTTCCGAAAGTTCGTCATAGGGCTGGGGTAGTACCTGGAGATAAGCTGTAATTTCGGCGATCGCATCACTGTGGCGGGAGGAGTCTTGGCGAAAATCTAGCTCAACTAAATTAAAGCCAAATACTTCTGCTTGAACGATTAAGTTATCTAGCTCGCGACACTGGAGACTGGTGGCTGCCAAACTACGCTGCATTAACTTTAACTCGGCAACGAATTCTTCCCCAGTCTGGTAGATATTTTGACCTGCCTTGCCCTCTGAGATTGCCTTTTTACTATCGGCGGAAGATAAAGAGCGATTTCTTTCCATCGTATTGCGCAAGCGATGAGAAATATATGCCAGCTTGAGGCGATAGGGTTCTTGACGATAGCGCATCGACAATTCCTGATAGATACCAGGCATCTTTTGCTGGTCTTGTTCTAGAGAATCAAGTAACTCTTGCTGTACATCGCTCCAGTGCAGGGAAAGACTCAATATCTCTCGTAGTTGGGCGATCGCATCGAGATATTTCCCGATCACAATTTTTCTTTGGTAACAGGCGGTTTCCCAGGTTACTTGGGGAGTAACAAAGGGATTACCATCACGATCTGAACCAACCCAAGAGCCGAAATAGCAGAAGTTATGAGTCGGCGCAATTAGATGGGGAAAAGATGCCCCTAACGATTGCTTGAGGCGAGCCGCTAGCTGGGGAATTACGTCAAAAAGAACTTCTTGGAAATAGTGGAGCGAATAATCTACTTCATCTATTACTTTGGGCTTAAACTGATGTAGCTCGTCAGTACGCCACCAGAGACGAATCTCTTCGGTTAACTGAGCTACGGCTTCATTTGCTTCCCAAGATTCAATCTGCCCAATTTCTTGCATTGCTTCTTCCGCAACGTCCAACTGTTCGAGGATGTGGGAAATACGGCGTTGCTTTTTGCGAATTGTGTGGCGCACGATTTCGGTCGGATGGGCAGTAAAGACCAATCTAATATCTAGCTGATCAAGTAGTCTTTGCAGCATCAGGGGAGGCATGTTGATTTCCTTGAGGTAAGGAAACAGCCAGTGAAACAGACCTGCTTTATTGCTGCTAGAAATACTGGGTTCAGTCCAATTATTCTCTAGTTCTTCTGAAAAAGGATGACGCTGATCGGCAGTATTAATATCAGTGATGTCGGCAGTTTTTTCTTCAGAAGTGTCTGTTACTCGTCGAGCTAATTTTTGCTCTCTCGATTCATAATGCTGCTCGACAATATTGGTTAACTGGAAATAAAGTGCGAATGCCCTCGCTCCCTGAATCGCATCATTGAGGCTCAATTTTTCAATCATCTGGGGTACAGAAGATTGAGTCAGAGTTTCTGCCACTTGACCTTCGGCAGAAGGAAGAGAGCGCATTTTTTGCAGTAGATCGAGCATCTCTTGACCGCATTCTGAGCGCAACACAGATTCCCAGAGGTCTTCAATCAATTTTTGTCGATGGCGCAGCAGTAGATGAGAAGTATCGACGACATTAACTTCCTCTGGATTGGCTATCGAAGATTGAACAACCGAACTCATAAAAACCTCTACTTAAACTTAGATCAACCGTAAACTTTACAAATGAAGTGATATTGTCTAGGGTGCAAAAAAAATTAGAACGCTTTTTAGCTATCCTAGGCTAAGACTGGGCTAATAATAAGTATTACCCCTAAAATACAATAGCGATCGCCAGTTGGCAAAGAAAGTTAGTGAGAAAGCCATTAGCGCTCAAGATGGGGAAAATTCAAGGTAGGCAAGCGTTCTGAGCGGAAAATTTCTTCACTAGTCTTGCCCAATTCTGTCATGAATTCAGCCAGGAAATATAAAAACAAGATACTGAAGATAAAAGGACTTGTCGCGATGCTTAACCCTAAAAAGGCGATGAGATCCGTTGAATTGTTAGGCTTCATATTCTGATTATCCAGTACTTCTTACTTTAGTATTGTATTGACTTGGGGTATTTGCAACGTAAAGCTATATTATTTTTTTAAATAAAAGCAAAATCCTTGCGGCTTTTTTAGTTATTTTAAGCAGATTTTATTCAACTTTTGTCAAAAGCACCATCCATGAAACAAAAAATCATCCAGGTTGATGCATTTACCGAGCGCCCTTTTCAGGGAAATCCAGCAGCGGTGTGTGTCTTAGATACACCTCAAGACGAACAGTGGATGCAGTCTGTGGCTCAAGAGATGAATTTGTCAGAGACAGCATTCCTACTCAAACAGGAACAGGTTTACAGTCTACGTTGGTTTACTCCCACTACGGAAGTTCCCCTGTGTGGACACGCTACCCTCGCTAGCGCCCATGTCCTCTGGACTGAAGGTTATGCCTCTACGGGACAGTCAATTCAGTTTGAGACTAAAAGCGGTACGTTAACGGCTAAATATCAAGATGACTGGATTGAGCTAGACTTTCCCCCAAATCGATCGCAAGACATTCCCCCCATTACCAAGTTAGGGGATGCCTTGGGAGTACCGCTGAAAACATCTGCCTACAATTCTTTAGGCTATCTGGTAGA
>JBCCNG010000085.1:0-10375 GCA_039025955.1 Cyanobacteria bacterium P01_C01_bin.72
AAAAATTCATGTTCTCCATTCAGTGGATAGCAAATTCAAAATTGCCTCTTTTGATGAGCTAGTCAATAAAATTGCACAAGGAGATTTCGATTCTTTTATCAATCGAATAATTCAACAGCGCAACATAACAAATCTTCAAGACGCTAAGTTTGATGATAACGAGCTTCCTCAAAGTAATAATTTAGAGACTTTCCTCGACGTTACAGAAGACATCTCAGATGGAGTAGCTTCTGGTTCGGGAATCACTGGGGATGTTGCCGATACAACCATGATTGATAAGCCTGAGAACTATCAAGGAGATTATATGGATCGAGAAGGGGGTGCTAGCCTTAACAACCCTGCTTGCGATATTGCTGAAGGAGCCAATATGGGTTTGGGTGCAGTTAACATTGTCAGTGGCATTAGGGATTTAAAAGCAGATAAAGGCTCAGAGGTTAGCAAAATCAAAGCCTATACACAAATTATTGAGGGAAC
This sequence comes from Cyanobacteria bacterium P01_C01_bin.72, assembly GCA_039025955.1. Classification (GTDB taxonomy): domain Bacteria; phylum Cyanobacteriota; class Cyanobacteriia; order Cyanobacteriales; family Xenococcaceae; genus Waterburya. The sequence goes on from JBCCNG010000085.1 coordinate 475, forward strand.
GGGACAAGCCGCTCATGGAGGAACAAAACTAGCGAAAGGCATAGCCTTAAGTGGTGGCGGGAATTCAGGAGATTGGACTCAAGTAGGGGATGTGGGGGCGGGTTTATCCGATTTGGGGGGAACTATTGCCGGCGTAATTTTACTTACCCAAAATATTAGGCACGCTAACAGAAAAAATCAAGACTATGGTGGATTAACTCAAACAGAGAATATAGATTCTAAGGCAAAGATTGCTGTCAATTCTCTTGATGCAGCACAATCTGGATTGAATACAGCCAAAGACATTGTCAAGGTTGTGGGGAAAGTGGGTGGAAACCCTTCTGATGGGATACAGAGCGCTGTTTCTGGGATGGCGACGACAGCAGGAATTATTGGTGCTGTGGTAGGTACAATTCAATTGGCTCATGGAGCCTACACTACTCTAGAAGCTCAGGGCAAGAAAAATGATATTCACGGTTTTAAAAGAACTATCACCAATACAATTATCAATATAGATCGACGGATTAAACTTACCAATTCCAAAATATCTCAGTATAGATGGGATTATGAAGATACAGATCGACCAGTAATCTTACTACATAGAAAACTCAAATTTTTAGAGACTGCGATCGCAGAATTAGAGAAGATTTATCATAGATACACTCCTGCTTTGGATGCCATGAGTAAAATTCAAAGTCAGCGTATGGCACAGGGTAAGATGAAAATGGCGCAAGGAACTGTTGGTGTGGTTAGCGGAGTATTGGCAGCAACGGGTGTCGGCTTACCAATTGCTATTTCCATTGCTGCTATTGGCGGCATCATGGCTTTGGGTGGCGTGTATGTTAACTGGAAACGAAATCAAGAGAGTGAATCTCTGATGAGCAAAGTTGCACCGCAAATAGATCCTGATGGTAATCCCCAGAATCCCATCGATGAAGTTGTGACTGACTATAACGAAATGTCATCCAGAGTTTACAAATGTTACTATGGTCACCTAAAAGAAGTGATGGAAGAGGCAACTACTCTGGGTTCACTAGATGAAGCAAGTTTTTGGGCAGTGAAAAACTTTGCCTGGGGGGATAAAAAATCTCGGATCGATTCCGACGATAGACACAGTGTTTATTCTTTAGATGAAGTACCTGGCATTAACGACATAACAAAACGGAACAAGTGGATTCAAGTACAGCAAGGCGACACCGTTACTCACAAAGAAAAACCCAAAAATGCCGATAAACGGAAGTTCTTGGTCACACCATCGGCTCATAAAAGTGAAGTAGCCATGACTGCTTCTGCAAATGTGGTAGCCGAAGCTCTTTATGAAATAGGAGTTAACAGCTATAACGCTAAAGATAAAAACTTTGAGCAACGTTCCATAGTATCCTCAGATGTCGATCGCTCTGTACAAAAATCTTTGAGTAAGGCGGTTAGCCTAGACTCGACAACCTTGTTAGGATTTGCCGATATTACTCCAAAACGTTGGGAAGCATGGCTAGAGCAGACTCAAAAAGATCGAATGCAAATGATTGGCTTAATTAAAGCTAAAGTCTTAGGTAAAAAATCACCTAAAGTCAAAGCAAGAGGCGCAAGAGGAATTAGAGATTATGATAATTAATTTAAGAGTTGACTTCTTGCACAAATCACAATTGATTACCGAGGTAAGAGGGAAAAGGGAAAACCAGCTTGTCTTCTATTTGTACAGAAGGTCTATTACCTAGTGGAACTAAGACAATAGTTCGGACATTTTTTGATGAACGCCTATAAAGCCTAATTTATCGTTGACTATTTCAGTCTCAAACAAGGCTCAAACCCTATCATTTTGTTACTGATTAAATTTTGTCCGAACCATTGCTAAGAAATAGGAGACAAAATATATATTCCACACCTTTTTGTTTTTGAGTAGATAATTTCTGATTAATTTTATTGCTTTCACTTTGTTTGATTAATCCATACTATTAAATATGACTAATAATTTATTGTTTGATAAATTAGTCAGCTACTATCAAAGTATTGCTTGGCAAATGGTACGAGTGCCTAACGAAACCATTATTTCTACCACCTATCAAGGAAAAAATAGCTCCTGGGTATTTGTTGCCACGAGCGATGAACCTCGGGGAATTATTGTTTTATTCGCACGATATCCAGAAACTTGCTCGGCTGAGAAATACTCGGTCGTATCGGAATTTTTGGAACGAGCTAATTTTGGCATGACTCATGGTGCATGGGTAATGGATCGTCATGATGGTGAAATTCGCTATCGAGTTGGGGTAGATATGGAAAACATGAAATTAACTAATGAATATATCCAAAGTTTAACTACTTATACCAACATGACTATGGAATATTATTTACCAGGAATACAAGCAATTTTGAGTAAAAACTTTAGTCCACAACAAGCTTGGCAGATGATTTTTGCTTAAGATTAGAGAATATCTGCTCGAACGCTCGTAAATTCACAGCTATACTTTTGGCTAATCTTTGCTTTAATCAAACAACTTGCTTAACTCGATGCAACTTCTTCTACTGCTAATGCTAAATTTTGCATTTCGGCATTGGCATCATTGAGGGGTGCTTGAATATTTTGTAATTCTGGGTCTTGTTGCTGTTGGGGATTGTTGACTACCGCCACGTCATTATCAGCATGATCGTCAACTGGTGCAGACGCATCTCTAACCTGCTGTCTTTGTTCTGCGCGGAAATAAACCTCACAGCTTTCGCCTAAGCGAATTAAGAGCGAACGAAGTGCTTGAATATCGCCAATTTGGTTAGTTTCGTGACTCAACCGATCTTCAACTGTAGTTTCCGTTGCTTTTGACTGTTTTAGCTGTACGGCTACCTCGCCAATACGCTGGACTAGGTTGTAATTGACTGGCAAGTAGTTATTACCAGTTAACTGAACTGCTGCTTTTGCCAAGCGATCAATATATTTCCCTGCTTTATATGCTGCTTTCCAAACTGGAGCATGATGATATTCCTTAATGACCTTTAAAGCATCGCCAACCTGTTCGCGCACGGCATGGAGTAATTCTTCGGGAGCTATATCAAGGTCGATTTGCTGGATTTCAGGATTTTTGCTTTGGAAGCTACCGCCAATCTGCTGACCAATGACCACGAAATGTACCCCTCCTTGGGTTAGATAGGCTTCATTGGCATATAAACTTGCCTGAGATAGGGCGTTTTTCAGCTTTAGTCCGACTTTGCGAATTTGATTATCGGTAGCGTCGGCAGAATCAGTTAACTCCGCTAATTCTGTTCTTAATAAAGCAACTGTTTCTAATTCAGCTTCGTAGAGTAGATTGGCTGCCATCATTTTTTTCGTGGCAGTTTTTTGATGATTGGATAAATACTTGCGTCCCTTTTGTAATGCTTCTCGCATCTTCTGGTAAACCTTATCCTGGCTGCGATTAATCTGTTTAATCTGGTCGTGAATTTTTTGGTGGTATTCACGGACAAACTCTTCTGCATCCTCAAACTGGGCGCTTAATTGAGCAAACTGACCAAACGCGGAGGAAGAAGCGTCAGATTGCATCCCATCAGTCAGAATAGATTCTTTATAAGTATTCCACTCTGGCTCTTTCATATAGAGACGCATTTTTACCAAAGACCAAACATCTTGATTGAGCGCATAGGCATCAAAAGCCCGAAATTCAGAGCGATCGCGATTGCGAAGTTGTTCGACCTCCTCTACAGGATTCATGGTTACCGTGCCATTGTTTTGCTGCACCTGGTCTTTATCATGAGTAAAAGTTTTACCCTCGTCGTTGGGGGTCATAAAATCTTGAGCATAGACATTAACATCGTAGACAGTCCCAGGATCGAAAGACCATTTCAATTTCTGCTTAAAAAATTTATTAAATAGCCCAACTGCCTTAATTGAGCCTTTACCTTTAAGATTGACATCGATATCAGAGGTCAAAGTTTCGCTCCCCGCAGCAGACCAACTGAGTAATTTATCCCTGGCAACCCCATTAAAATTACTATCTTTAGGCAGTTCGCGATCGCGTATATCTCTCAACAAATTCTCTGTTTCAGTCTGGCGCAGATGAAGTAGTTTTTCCATCAGCATTTTCATCGGCTCTCTGGCTGGTTCGACGTTAACAATATCCGAGCGTACCCTCCGCCACTTTTGGGGATCGAGTAGATAGTCTTGGGCTAAAAACCAGTTAGAGTAAAAATCATCTTTAAGAATTTTTTTTGCTGTTTTATTATTAACTTCAGTAATCCTATTATTTTCATAGCGATTCCAAACATCTACAGGCGATCGCTGGATTGTTGCTAAAACACTATTGTGAGAAATGTTATTACCTGCTGCACTAGAAGCAAGCAAAGGTTTTGGTTGCAGAGTTGGATCTTGGGCGGATTCTTGAGTAGAGAAGACTGAGATATCACCAAAGTTCTTTCCTGTACGTATTTGCTCCTGACTAGAGAGACTGCTGGCTGGCTGAGCTGCAACGGTTGTGTCCCATGAGCTGGAATCTACCTGGGGCTGAATGGCACGGTGAGAATTAGATTGTTTTCTCTGGCGAATTCTCATAATTCTAGCCTTATTACAGTTGCGATCTTTAACAGCTTTATATAGCCACACTATGCTAGCCGATAATTTTTAACTTTCAATCTCGGCGATCGCTCTTTCTGCTATGGCACCTTCTTCAACAACGGCAATTATTCCCGGTAAATAGCGCTCCATCATGGTCACGTTAACTGACACTAAATACTCAATTGAGTTTAGATTTAACTCGCTCTGTTGCGCCCTAATACTAGTTTTATAACGAATTTCTCCATCCCGAAAATCCAGCTCAAAGTTACCAGTCGCCATGCCATAATTAGCCCTAGTAAGATATTCAGCGATCGCCTGAAGTTTCTTGACAGGAACGACAATTGGACAGACAGAATAAAATATAAATTGACCTTCAGCTTCATTTACTTGTATGTAACAACGCCACTGTTGACTTTCTCCCTGACAAACCAGACGTAATATTTCAGGATTTTCAGTTACGGTATATTGCCAATTTTCTCGCTGTAAAAACGAGATCGCTATATCCCTTAATGATTTTTGGCAAACTGTAGTTAACTGTTGCTGAAAAAAACTACCGATTGGGTCATGCATAGATAATCTGTTTGTCGTAGCAAGTTCAAGCTGTGTTGTAGCTGGTAAATCTGGCGATCGTCAATAATTATCTCGATCTTGCATCAATTACTAAGTTCATAGTAATCATGCTTCGTCTTTGAGACTCATGATTTCCCTTACCCACTGCTGGCGTTCGCGGTGTTCTAGGTTAAGAATTTCGGCTCTCGACCAATGAAAATGAGCTGCGATAAAGGCTACCTCCTGATAAAGTCGTTCCTGGGGGTAGCCAACTACTCCCCCGACAGAGATAGACGGGCTTCGGGTAAAGCGATCGCATTATAAAACTTGAGGAGATAATTGAGATCGGGGAGAAAAAGCTGTTCTAGTAGTTCGGTAGTAATGTCGCTCAAATCACCCAACCGAACAATGGTGCGAGAGAGAATAACTAATACTCCATAGCTGGGATTGTCCCAAGTTGGAGGATTCTTGGTTAGAGCTAGTTCATCTGCACCTGTAGCTCGACGTATGATTCCCGATTTATGGGTTGTACTAGCCGTATCTAACAAGCCGACAGGGAGAGAAAAGTTAAATTTAGTCTGAGAGTTCTGGTTTTCAAACATTAATATAGGGTGCAGTATTTATCAAAAGGCTTGCCGCGATTTAGCTTAGTCGCCATAGCACAAGCAGCAGCAGCCTCGCTGATGTTTCCAGTCATTTTAAGGGCAAATCCCTTAGCTGCCCAGACTTGAGGATTTTTTTGTTTTAGGGCAATCGCTCGTTCGTAGGCAGAGATGGCTTCGGAATATCTTGCCTGAGCAATTAGCACGTTCCCCTGGTTATACCAAGCGACAAACAGTTCGGGGTCTAAATCAAGGGCTGTATTGAGATCCTCTAATGCTTGGGAGTAATCTTGAAGATACCAAGCAATAACGCTGCGGTTAACCCAGCCTTCTGTATTTTCCGCATCTATAGCCAGGGCGCGATCGTAAGCCGAAAGTGCTTCGATGTATTGTTTCTCCGAACGATATACCCTGCCCATATTGTGCCAGGGAGAAGGATCTTCGGGGTCAAGATCGATTGCTCGCTCAAACGAGGCGATCGCTTCGGGATACTGTTCTAGATACCAAAGAGTAACTCCGCGATTATTCCAGGCTTCGGCGTTGTCTGGTTCAAAGCCCACCGCACGATTGAGAGCAATTAGAGCCTCCTGATACTGTCCCAAATTATTCAAGGCAATACTCAGTTGATTCCAGGCTTGGGTAGCCCCCAACTCCCCCCAAAAGCCGTCTCCCGCTAATGCTTCCTGGCAATTGGTTACGGCGGTTTGATACTGCTTTAGCTGGTTATATATCTGACAGCGGTTTACTAGAGCCAAAGAAAAATCTGGCTTGAGGGCGATCGCCTGTTGATAGGAATTTAATGCTTCTCGATGTTTGTCCAGCTCGTGTAATGCTATGCCCTGATATGTCCAGGTTATGGGGTTATGGGGTTCATAATGCAAGGCGCGATCGTAGGCTAAGATTGCTGCATCTTGGCGATCGCTTCGAGCCAAAGCCAAACCACGAAAGTTCCAGGCGATCGCTGGGCTAAATTTACCCCAGTTGCGATCGATCTTTATTGCTTCTTGGCAGGTATCTATGGCTTGCTCTTGTTTGCCCAATGCCGATAAAACCTGACACTTGCGAGCTAATATCAAAGAATCTTCTGGGGCAATTGTAAAAGCGCGACTGTAAGCGTTTGCAGCTAATTGATATTTCTCCAGCTTAAATAGTGACAATCCCTGATTGTGCCAGGCTAAGGCGGGACTACCGTTGCTCCAATAACTATCATGTCGTAAAGCCGTTTCGCTCGCGTCGATCGCAGCGTGATATTGCCCTAAACCAGTTAAAGCCATGCTGCGATAGGTCAACCCTAAAGAGTGCTTCGGCTGTAGCTGGAGAGTATGATCCGCTGCTGCTAGAGCTTCGGTATATTGCTTCAAATCCAACAGAATTTTACTTCGATTCGCCCAGAGATTGGCTTTTTTTGGCTGAAGAGTAATGGCGCGATCGCAAGCTTGGAGAGCGGTAGCGGGATCGTCGCCTAGTACAGCCTGGTTACAATAGCTCGACCAGTATTGCTTATCTTTGAAATCCTTGAGAGGTTCTGTTTTATTCGGTGTTTCTACGGTTGGAATTTGGAAATCATTTAGAGGGTTGGGCGGTATTTCGATATCTGGTAGCGATTCTGGCACATTACTAGGCAGTTCGGGCAGCGAAAAATCTATTTTATTCTCTGGTAATTGAGGCTGCGACAACGGCAAATTTTGAGACAATACTATAGATTTATTCAATAAAGTTTGTTGCATAAATATACTTATGCCCATACTTATACTTAAGTATTTTAAACTAGTTTTGCAGATATTATTGCAGTCCATAATTGAAATTATTTAGATTTATACTGAATCCAAACTGATGCAGTTTCGTTAGAAAAATGATAAAAAGTAAGAAGATAAATAAAGCTGCATAAACATACACAGCATTTTGTCTGAGTTTATTATAAGCAAAATAGAAAAGACTGTATTGTCGGCATTGCTACTCTAATTACTATTTAAAATATGACTATATTTTTATAAATAAAAACACTTGAGTTTAAACTAACTTTCTTTTACTAAGATAGCGAGCAAATATCATAATGTCAGATATTAAAATAGAGTCGATCGAGAGTAAGTTTAGAATGTTTAAGATGGGACTTAGATATAGCTATTTGATAGCTGCAAGTCTAATTTGCTTGAGCGTTCTAAATGGCGATCGCTATGCTCAAGCGGGGAATAAAAAAGTCGAACAGCTAAACCGCACGAGAATTTGCCCTAAGTGCAATTTAACTAATGCCAAACTACAGGGTTTTTTCCTCAAGCAAGCCAATCTCAAACAGGCTAATCTCAGCGATGCCGACTTGCGGGGTGCTGATCTACGAGGTGCTTTACTAGTCGAAGCTAATCTACAGGGAGTCGATCTACGAGGGGCAGATTTACGGGGTGCGAATCTGTTAAATGCTCATCTAGAATGGGCAAATCTGCGGGAGACAAGAATAGATCGCCATACGCAACTGTCGCCGAAAGCTAAACTAATCTGGCAGCTAGTCAATCATGGTACTGAGGGATTAGATCTTCGAGGTGCGGATTTAGCAGGGGCAGATTTGGATAATGTAGATTTTCGGGGGATGAATTTATCGGGAGCGAATTTAGCTCACGCTTATCTATCGGGGGCAAACCTTAACGCAGTACAGCTAGAAAATACCAATTTAGCAGGAGCAGATTTATTTCTTGCCGATCTTGAAGCTGCTGAATTAGCCAATGCTAATTTGAATCATGCCGATTTAGGCAACAGTAATTTAAGCTCTGCCGATCTAACTGCTGCTAATTTACGCCATAGCTTTTTAGACAATGCCGATCTAAGCGACGCGGTGTTAGATGAAGTGGACTTAAAGCGATCACAACCTCTAGGCAGCAAGAGTAAAGAAATCTCTGAGGTAAATTTAGCAGGGATAGACTGGCAAAATATCAATCTCAGCCATCTTAACCTCGCCAATCAAGATTTGCAGAATGCCGATCTAAGCCACAAAAAGCTCAAAGGCTCAAACTTCAGACGTGCTAACCTACAAAACGTCAATTTTGCGGGTGCGGATCTGAGCAATGTCGATTTTAGCTATGCCAACCTCAAGGAAACAAACTTCAGTGGGGCAAACTTGAGTCAGGTTAATCTCAGCTATGCGGATTTGGAAAACGCCGATCTCAGAAATGCAGTCCTAGATCGAGTCAATTTAGAACGGACGTACTTACGAGGTGGAAAACTCAATAATATTCAGCTAAAGGATACTAAACTGTGTCGAGCGATCGCGCTTAACGGTAATCCTTATCCTTGTAACGAAACAGAAGATTAGACTCATATTTCTGTTTCAATCTCTGACGTTATTTGAATTTCAACTATTATATATGCCGAAGGACGAAAGTACCTATAGCTCAACAATATGGTAGAACAGTTGAAGCATCATCAAAAACCTCAAATATTTAATTAAATGCTCAAATGCGAATAGATATCGTTCCTATAGAAACAGAGCCAGAAGCACAAATAAAACCCGCTCCCGCTCCTATTAGGCGTTAGACTAAGCCAGGTTGTCACCAACCCGACTCGTCTTCAGAACGCAGCATGAGACTTTAACCTCACTGCGCTCCTCTCTTTCCAGACTCATATGTGAGTACCCAATTACAGTAAAGTAGGAATGTCGTTGACCCACAACCAGCCCAAGTTATTGAACCATTGTTGAGTCTTCTCTCCTGACTTTTTCGCTTTGTGGAGCTTTATAACCAATTGGTCACTGTACGTTTTAGCATCATGGCAATGTTTGTGTAGAAGTTGGAGATTATCTCTACTACTGCCACCACCCATCCTTTTGGGGATGATATGGTCGGTTTCTATCAAATCTCCATCAAGGAAGTTAAGACCGCACCAATTACATTTGCCATTTTGTTTCTTCAACAATTGGGCTGTTGAAGGCTTCAACTCAGGATGCGAACCCTTTCTTTTTGCCCAGTAAATGATATCTCCGTCATAGGGGGTTTTATTCCCTCTAACTTTGACATGACGAACAATGGCAGTTTGAGTGTGTCTTTCTAAGGTGATTAGATCGTCCTTATATTCCTTACCAAAAACCCAATTATCTCCTCCTATAGTTACCTGTAGCGGACTGAAATTATAATCACTCCGACCTGAAATCATCGGCGTTTTGAGACCACATTAAATGAAACTATAATTTGGCTTCGACCCACATTATCTGAAACTGAGACCAGATTAAGTGAAACTAAACTGAAATTATCTT
>JBCCNG010000086.1:0-10362 GCA_039025955.1 Cyanobacteria bacterium P01_C01_bin.72
GTTTAGTGTTGCTCGCGGCTAGTCTGTTGTCTTTGGGGATGTTTATTTCTTCTCTTACTAATAGCACGATTCTGGCGGCAATTTTGACCTTTGGCGTGGTTCTTTTATTATGGATTGTCGAGCTAGTTGCCAATAACCTTAATGGTTGGTTGCGCTCAGGTCTATTGCATCTCTCTCTAATTGAAAGCTATAACAATTTGGTTCAGGGTATCGTCAGCACCAGTGACTTTATCCTCTTTTTTAGCTATATATTTTTAGGAGTATTTTTGACGGCGCAGTCGATTCATTCTCTGCGTCTTAATCGTAAATAAACCAAAGATACTCTTGTTTCTGTCTATTCCTGCAAACGCAAACTATTCTGATGTCCTATGACCAAAACAGTATTGCTATTTTCTGGCATTGCTCTAAGTATTGCGGGGATTGTCGCCGCCACAATTACGGGAAGTTGGTCAGCAGCACCAGTAATTTTATTGCTACTTGGTTTAGGATTTTTATTATTACAGCTTTGGCTTTGGGGTAATAAATATCAGTTTTGGCAACGGCGAGCCACAAAACAAGGAACAGGGGCGATCGCCAAAACCGCCTTAGTTTTGCTGGTAGTTGGGGCGATCAATTGGGTGGGGATTAGCTATGGCAAACGCTGGGACTTTACCGAAAACCAAGCCTATACTCTCTCAGAGCAGTCTCAAACCGTGATTGCTAGTTTAGAACAGCCTCTAGAGGTATTAATCTTTGATCGTAATACCAACTCGCAATTAGAAGGGCTACTAGAGAATTATCGTCGCCAGAGCGATCGCTTTGAGTTTAGATTTGTTAATCCTGAGCAGGAAATTGGATTAGCCCAGCAGTATGGAGTTCAGTCTCTAGGGGAAATTTATCTCAACTACGGTGACAAGCAGCAAAAGATCGAGGTGGGTAACCTGGCGGCGGGAGAAACCTTAACAGAAACCAAGCTCACTAACGGTATTGAACGGATAAAACGCAATCGCCCGACCAATATTTATTTTCTCCAGGGACATGGAGAAGCATCCTTAGATTTAGTTGAGGGTGGTTTGGCTCAAGCTGTTGATAACTTGGAAGCCCGTGGTAATACAGTACAGGTTCTCAACTTAGCCAGTACAGGCAAGATTCCCGAAGATGCGAACCTAGTGGCGATTGCTGGGGCGACCAGAAAGCTCTTGGCGGCGGAAGTGTCTACCCTGCAACAATATTTACAAGCAGGAGGTAGCTTACTGTTACTGCTGTCTCCGAACACCGATCCTGGTATTGCACCGATTTTACAAAACTGGGGGCTAGAGCTAGATAATCGCCTCATCGTAGACGGCTCTGGTGCAGGGAGTATTATGGGTTTTGGTCCAGCGGTGGCAATTGTTAACAACTACGGCGAACATCCAATTACCAACAGTTTCCGTAACGGAATTTCCCTCTTTCCTGAAGCCAGACCCTTAAAAGTGGTTGAAAAGCCAGAAATTTCTAGTATAGCGATCGCCCGTACTGCTCCTCAAACTTGGGCAGAAAGCGATCTACGCCAGGAACAAATTACTTTTGATGTTAATCAAGATTTATCAGGACCCTTAAATGTGGCGATCGCCTCTACTAGAGAACAGCCCAACCCTTCACGGCTAGTAATTTTTGGCAGCACAACTTTTTCCACCAACGGCTGGTTTGAACAACAGCTAAACGGCGATATTTTACTCAATTCTATTAGCTGGCTGGTAGGAGAAGATCAAGATAACCTTTCCATCCGCCCCAAAGAAGTTGCCAACCGTCGCATTAATTTAACTGGTTTACAAGCAGGTATCATTAGCTGGTTAGCTCTACGCATCATGCCCTTTTCCGTCTTGGTGACGGGAGTTTATCTCTGGTGGAAGAGAAGATAAGTTATCTTGGTTGTTTATTTATCGTATATTTTAACCAGGATAGTAACTAACAGGCGATCGCAAGACATAATCGTTCAGCAATTTAGCTTAACTAAAATTTTTCAACGATGGTTCTTAAACTAAATATTAGCTTTTACTGCGATCACTTTACTATTGATCAAATAAAGTACTCTAATAAATACGTTCTTTAAAGATGAGATTTTATTGATTGTCCAGCTAAAAAACTTAGTTTTCTGAGTTATCTTAAAAGCTAAGAGCTGAGAGCTGAAGGCTGAGAGCTGAAAACCAGTAAACTAGAGCGAAGCTAATTCACATAAGACGTATAGTATCTGATTTTTAGTTGAAAGGAGGAGAATACATCAATCCTCCGTCTTGCCACAGAGCATTACGCCCCCTCGGTAGACTGAAAGGCTGCCCCAGATTGCGTTCGTATATTTCGCCATAGTTGCCCACGTGCTCAATAATCCTTTTAGCAAAATCATTAGACAGACCCATATCCGATCCTAAAGTACCTTCTGCTCCCAAAAACCGTCTAATAGCGGATTCTTTAGTTCTTTTATAGATATTGAGGTTTTCTGAAGTTATATTTAGTTCTTCTGCTTGAATTAGGGCAAATGTTACCCACTTCACTACGTCAAACCAATCTGAATCCTGATGTAGCAGGACTGGTGCCAGGGGTTCTTGAGAGATTGTCGTGGATAAGATCTGATGATTTTGAGGATTAGCCAAAATGATTCGCCGTGCTACTAGCTGAGAAATATCCCCTGTAATAGCTTGACACTGATTCTGTTCGTAGGCACGAAATAAACCTCGGCGATCGCTTGATGCCAAAATTTTGGCGTTAATCTTGGTTTCATTCAGATAGTCTTGTAAATTATCGTAGCTGGTGGTTTTTTCTGGGACACAGATAGTTTTACCAGCTAAATCTTTGGGTTCTTTGATCTCGCTGCGCTGATTAACCATAATCCCCTGGGCATCGTAGAAGATGGTGGGGGTAAATTCCAGATTGGCATCTGTATCGCGGCTGAGAGTTTGCGTGGTGTTACGACTCAGCAGATCGATTTCCCCCGACTTGAGAACATCAAATCTCTCACTAGCGTTCAAATCACGGAACTCAACCTTGGTGGGATCGTCAAATATAGCTGCGGCGATCGCTCGGCACAGATCTACATCGATACCCGCATACTTGCCTTCGGAGTTGACATAGCTAAATCCAGGTAGCTCGCCGTTTACGCCACAAATTAAAAAGCCCCTCTGTCTAACTACATTGAGATAGCTTTTGCCAGATCGACTTACTGACTCATCAGTCGCTTGAGCAACTGGCAAGAAAGGGACGATATTTTCTTTCAGAGCCGCTAACAGGCTCAGGCTAACTATGCCAGCTGCTAACAGGGATTTCTTTGCCCCAGATATTTGAGATATTTGCTTGAATACCATCCTGAATAAATCGAGTCGGATTACTAGATTAGCGATTGCCAAGTTAACTCCCTACAAATTAACTTCCTACCACTTGAGCAAGTTAAATTGTTCCATATCGATGGTATCGCGGTTGCGGTAAATAGCCAGCACTATTGCCAAACCTACTGCAGCTTCGGCTGCGGCTACGGTAATCACAAACACAGTAAATACCTGACCTCTAATGTTGGCTGGATCGAGATAGTTAGAGAACCCTGCCAGGTTCAAATTTACCGCATTGAGCATTAGCTCAATTGACATTAACACCCTAACCGCATTGCGGCTGGTAATCAGACCATAAATTCCGATACAGAATAGTGCTGCTGCTAGCAACAAAAAATATTCTAACTGCACTTTTTCTCTCCTTAACTGCTCAAAAACAAATAAAACTTATTTAGTACTACTTTACTGCTCGCGATCGCCTTGCAGGGTAGCCAACTCCCGAGGACGCTCAGGCAAAGTTAGCTTAGTGCTTACGGTATCCTCAGCCACTAGTGATTCAGGAATTAAATCGCGACGAGCCAGGATAATTGCCCCTACCATTGCCATCAGCAGCAAGACTGAGGCTAATTCAAAGGGCAGTAGATAATCACTAAAGAAATGCTCACCCAAGGCTACCACCGTGCTTGATATGGCAGGAGCAGTATTTATCGACCAGGGAGTTGCCAAAACCATTGTGCCTAACAGGGCAAACAGACCTAAACACACTACTGCGGTGGCGATCTTGCGTATTTTACGCCCAGGAAGTTCAGCGTAATCTTCTTGCTTGTTAACCAGCATAATGGCAAACAAAATCAGGACGTTAACCGCACCGACATAAACTAGAATTTGCGCGGCGGCAACAAAATCAGCGTTGAGCAGAATATATAAGCCAGAAATACTGACAAATACTGCTGCTAACAAAAAAGCAGAATGGACGATTTTAGGTAATAAGACAACTCCCAGGGCTGTACCAATCATCATTAGCCCCAAAATGCCAAAAGAAACTATCTGTACTCCTTCTGCTAAATTCAATGTTTTTTCCTCTTGTTAATTACTGTAATTTTTTGGCTTATTGCCCGCTATTTACTTTCACTTGCAGCTTCTTCTTTCTGCTTGGCGGCTTCTTCTTTCTGTTTGGCAGCTTCAATCTCTTCGAGGATCTCTTCAGGTCTTCTACCCGCACGGCTTGCCCCAACTGGTAAATCATGGGGAATAATCTCACCTTTAGGCAGGTAGGCAAACTCTTTGAGAGGAGTAACCATCGGATCTTGAGTCACTTTGTAGGGCAAACGTCCTAAAGCTACATTGTCATAGTTAAGCTCGTGACGATCATAAGAAGCCAGTTCGTATTCTTCTGTCATCGAGAGACAGTTGGTAGGGCAATATTCCACACAGTTACCACAAAAAATACAGACACCAAAGTCAATACTGTAGTGATTGAGTTTTTTCTTTTTCGCCGCCTTATCAAATTCCCAATCAACTACAGGTAAGTTGATGGGACAGACCCTTACACACACTTCGCAGGCGATACACTTGTCAAACTCGTAGTGAATGCGACCGCGATAACGTTCGGAAGGAACTAACTTTTCGTAGGGATATTGAACGGTAACGGGACGACGGGACATATGATCAAAAGTTACAGAAAGACCTTGACCGATATATTTAGCCGCCTGCCAACTTTCTTTGGCATAGTCTTGGACTTGTTTGAGAATATTAAACATGATGATTACTGTACTTTTATTTTTTATTTAAATACTTTTGCCTAAGGTTAGCCACCAAATGCCACGGGAAAAGACAGTTTTAAAGCCGCAGTGATTAACAGGTTTGCAAGGGAAACTGGCAGCAGGAATTTCCAGCCTAAGTCTAATAGTTGGTCGATACGAACCCGGGGTACAGTCCAACGCAGCAAGATCGCGAGGAAGACGAGGAAATAGGCTTTAACCAGAGTCATAATTATGCCTAAAGAGGCAGTCAGTACTTGCAGCCAGGGAGTTGTCTCCGCCACGCCAATCCAATCAGCTAAACGATCCAGAGGAATAAAGAATTCCCAGCCACCAAGATAAAGCACGGCAAACACCAAAGCCGACAATACCAAGTTGACATAAGAGCCAAGATAAAACAGCGCAAACTTCATGCCGGCGTACTCTGTCTGATAACCCGCCACCAACTCTTCTTCTGCTTCAGGTAAATCAAAAGGAAGTCGCTCACATTCAGCTAGGGCAGCAATCCAAAAAATAATAAAGCCGACGGGCTGTCGCCAAATATTCCAGCCCAAAATACCATAGCCCGCCTGTTGATTTACTATATCTACAGTACTAAGACTATTAGACATCATGACGATCGCTAGTACGGATAAAGCCAGCGGAATCTCATAGCTGATTGATTGGGCGGCGGCTCTTAATCCCCCGAGTAAGGAGTATTTATTGTTGGAAGCATAACCCGCCATCAATAAACCAATGGGAGCAATACTAGATAGAGAAATCCAAATAAAGATGCCCACGTTTAAATCGGTGACGACGAGATTCTGTCCAAAAGGAACGATGAGATAGGACAAAAATACGGGAACAACTACCAACACAGGGCCCATAGTGAATAACCAGGGGTCGGCTTTGGCAGGAATAACATCTTCTTTAAAAACTAGTTTAATGCCGTCAGCTACAGGCTGTAGCACCCCTAATGGTCCTGCATACTCTGGACCAACACGCTGTTGAGCCGCAGCAGAGATTTTACGCTCTAGCCAAACTACTACTAAAACTCCCACGGTTGCGCCAATAATCATTAGCAACATCGGTAACGGTAACCAAATTGCTTTAGCCAAACCAAGGGGAAGCCCAAAATCTTGCAAAGTCTGGACAAAACTTCCTTGTAAGTCGATTCCTGAATTCATGTTTGTATGTCGTATAGGATTAAGCTAAATGTCTGACCGCGGAAGGCGGTCAACGCAGGCACTGTCGTTTTACGGCAGTGTAACGTTGACTATATCCAGATTTTATCCAATTTTTATTTGTTTATCATTGCTAGTATATCGTTGTCCGCCATCCTATAAATCCTGAATTAGTTATAGAAACCGATAATCTGCCCGATGATAACTACATCTAAACAAAAAGCCTGGTCAAAAGCGATCGCCCAATCCGCAGCCGAGTTTGATGCTACACCGCTACCAGTTATTGCAGGAGCTATCCCTGCTGATCTGCGAGGCTCGCTTTATCGTAACGGCCCTGCCAGGTTATCTAGAGGCAAGCAACAAGTCGGACATTGGTTTGATGGAGATGGCGCTATTTTAGGAGTTCACTTTCAAGGTGGGTCGGCGACGGGAGTTTATCGCTACATCAAAACTTCAGGCTATGTGGATGAAGAAGCGGCCAATGCCTATATTTATCCTAACTACGGCATGACCGCTGCGGGGGGATTTTGGAATAACTGGCTTAAACCGCTGAAAAATACGGCAAATACTGCTGTTTTGGCTTTAGGTGATCGTTTACTGGCTCTTTGGGAGGGCGGGAAGCCTCATGCTTTGGATCTAGAGACTTTAACTACGATTGGTATTGATCCACTAGCGGCATTAACAGATAAGCAACCATTCTCGGCTCATCCGAAAGTAGACCCAGTTACGGGCAATATTTTTAACTATGGCATCGGTGGGGGCGTAAATGGCACGTTAAATCTCTATCGCTGCGATCCCACGGGTAAGTTGGTACAGCAAAACTCCCATACTTTGTCGGGATTGCCTCTAATCCACGATTTCTGTTTGGCAGGAGAGTATTTAGTGTTTTTAGTTGCGCCTGTACGAGCTAATATTCTGGCGGTGGCGTTAGGACAAAAGAGCTACAGTGAGGCTCTAGAGTGGCAACCAGAATTGGGTACAGAGATTCTTATCTTTGAGCGGGATAGTTTATCTCTGGTTAGTCGGAGTCAAACAGACTCCTGGTTTCAATGGCATTTTGCCAATGGCTACGTCAATCGAGACGGCAATATTGTTACTGAATTTGTGCGCTATGAAGATTTTGCCACTAATCAGTATCTCCAAGAAGTGGCAACTGGCTTGACCAGCACCAAAGCACCAGGCACAATCTGGTCACTGGTTATTGAACCACAAACAGCACAGGTAGTTAGTAACCAGCAGATCGTAGATAATTGTGTTGAATTTCCCGTAGTCTTGCCAGACAAGGTGGGAAAAGAATGGCGCTACACCTACTTTAATGTTCATCGTCCTGGGGTAGTTCACGGCGCAGAATTATTTAATGCGATCGCTCGTTATGATCGTCAAACTAGTAAAATGGCGATCGCTGATTTGGGTGAAAACTGCTATCCTAGCGAACCAATCTTAGTCCCTGGTCAAGATAATTCTCCACAGGGTTGGCTATTAACCGTAGTCTACGATGGCAATACCAATAGCAGCGAAGTGAGAATTTACCAGAGCGATGCACTGGAAGCGGGTTCTATATGTCGTTTAGCTCTACCCTCTGTAATTCCCCCCAGTTTTCACGGCACTTGGAAAGCTGCTTGAAAGTCCTAAATTTAGTTTTGTTGGGTTTGCCAGAAATGCCATTAAATCTGGAACTTGACTAAAAACTAAAAACTAAAAACTTGAACCAAGATAATCCCCAGCGGACGTTATATAATAAAAAGCCTAATATTACAAGCCGACCTAAACCCCAAGGTCTGCGATAACTTCGTTTAGCTTCCCTAACGCTTTTTTCTAATCATCATGCTTAATCCAAATTTGGAAGCAATAGAACTCAATAAAGAAGAATATCAGCGATATTCCCGCCATATTATTCTGCCAGAGGTGGGATTAGACGGTCAGAAACGCCTTAAAGCAGCTAGTGTTCTTTGCATTGGTAGTGGTGGGCTTGGTTCTCCATTACTACTTTACCTAGCAGCAGCAGGCATTGGTAGAATTGGCTTGGTAGATTTTGATATTGTCGATAGTTCTAATTTGCAGCGTCAAATTATTCATAGTGAAGCCTGGGTTGGCAAGCCCAAAATTCAGTCGGCAAAAGACCGTATTCATAGTATCAACCCCTACTGTCAGGTTGATCTATACGAAACGGCAATAAGTTCGGAAAACGCCTTAGAAATTCTTGAGCCTTATGACGTAGTTATTGATGGGACAGACAACTTCCCGACTCGCTACTTAACTAATGATGCCTGCGTACTCTTAAATAAGCCTAACGTTTATGGCTCAATCTTCCGCTTTGAAGGGCAAGCAACGGTATTTAACTACCAGGGCGGGCCTAACTACCGCGATTTATATCCTGAACCACCACCACCAGGAATGGTTCCTTCCTGTGCCGAGGGCGGCGTTTTGGGCGTGCTTTGCGGCATCATCGGTACGATTCAAGCAACCGAAGCGATCAAAATTATTCTCGGGGCAGAAAACACCCTTAGCGGCAGACTTCTGTTGTACAACGCCTGGGATATGAAGTTCCGCGAATTAAAGCTCAGACCTAATCCCGAACGACCAGTCATTGAAAAACTGATCGATTACCAAGAGTTTTGTGGCATTCCCCAAGCCGCCGCCGCAGAAGCCGATGCTAGTAATGCGATCTCCGAAATGAGTGTCCAAGATCTCAAACAGCTTATGGATAGCGGCAAAGAGGATTTTGTGCTGCTAGACGTTCGTAACCCGAATGAATATGAAATTGCGAAGATTGATGGCTCGGTTCTCATCCCCTTATCTGAATTAGAAGATGGTAACGGAGTGGAGCAAGTAAAAGAGTTAATCAATGGCAATGGTCATCGTCTAATTGCTCACTGTAAATTGGGCGGTCGTTCGGCGAAAGCGTTGAATATTCTTAAACAGGCGGGCATTGAAGGCACTAATGTTAAAGGGGGAATTGCCGCTTGGAGTCAAGAAATAGACCCCAGCATTCCGCAATATTAAATAGCCTGAAATAGCCCAAAATTGTAAAACTGCAAAACTTTAGAGGTGAAATCCCCAAGCAATAGCAGACGAGCGAAGAGTTTGTCAGCTAGATTCTGCTTATTTTGCCTCTATTTTGTTGCTGGCAGCCATAGTAACTGCCCATTAAAATAACGAAATACTAAATTTGTCACAGACAATTTCTTACTTTTGACTTCTTACTTTCTCCATATATGAGTTACCTTTAGGATGGTTGTGAGTTAAAAGTATAATTTAATTGCCATGCAAATTATTTCCCAAGCAGTTCGCTGGACTAGCTTAATTTCTTTCCCCGTATTTTTACTAGCTACCCCAAGTTCCTCTGTCTTGGCTAGAGAAGCAGGCATTGGAGCATGTGCCGATAGTCTTATTTCCAGTGGTGTAGCTGAGTTGGCAGCTTCATCAGCCTGTGCTGATGCGATTGATCCCAAGAATTTGGCGAATTGCGTTGAGCAAATTGAAACTGAGACCTCCGTTGAAGGCAGCGAGGCTTTACAGGCTTGTTATCGTGTTCGGAGACCTGCCGCCCTAGCAGACTGTGTAACTACAGTTAGCGATAGTTTAGAGCTAGGAAAATCTGATCTGGCTTTGGATAGTTGCCGTAGCAGTTTGTTACCAGAGCGTTATGCTGAGTGCGCCCTCGATTTGGCTGACGTGTCTGAAATATCTGGTGAAGAAGTTTTAAAAAGCTGTCTGGCTGCCGAAATAACTCCTGGTGAAGTGTCTCCCTAAGACTCTATTGCAAAATAAATTATTTTCAATATTTTTCTGGCAAGGGTAGATTTTCCAGATTGTTATAAGTAGCAGGTAAAACCTAGTCTTTTGGCATCTAAAGCACAGCTATCTGTTTGAAGCTAATAGAAGAAGGATAAAATGCCAAAGTGATTAATTTGTTGCTCCTGCTACAAGTCTCTATAGAATTAGCTTGTTCACTGAACTGCTACGGTTGTCTTAATAGTTTTAAATTCGGGAGCTTTGCCTCTAGTTTTAGTTTTGGCTTTTATGCTCAGTTCCAGCATAGAAATTGGAATTACCAGCATCCAAAAGATTGATGCAATGGCTACCACTAGCCAAGATATAGGATCGGTCTTAGAACATTCTTGATCTCTAAATTTATTAAATAGTAAAAAAGCACAATAA
>JBCCNG010000087.1:0-10231 GCA_039025955.1 Cyanobacteria bacterium P01_C01_bin.72
GCAGCCAAAGTTGCCCCCGCATTGACCCCGATAATACCTGGTGCGGCTAAGGGATTGCGCGTAATACTCTGAGTAATTGTCCCGGCGATCGCTAGTCCCACACCAATTAAGAAAGCCACAATTGTTCTGGGCAAACGGAGGGTGTTAATAATAAAAGCATAGTCACTATTTGTCGTCGGTAAACCTAACAGAGTTTTGACTACATCGACGGGCGAAATGGGATATTCTCCATAGCCGACGCTAAACACCATTGCCAGAAGCGTTATCAGAGTCAGAATTAAGAAAATTACTGGCACTCGGCGCTCAAGATGAAATGATATCGGTAGTTTTCGAGGACGGACAATTAGCCATTGCTTAGTCATATATTATTGCAGTCTTTTGATGCGAAAAGTGATCTTGAGTAATTTTCAATAAAATATCTAATAAATATGAGCAAAAAATGAAAAAAACATGACTTAAATATGATAATTCAAAAGCTGAGTAATCAGCTATAGTAATAAAAAAACAGCTTTTTAATACTATATAAAACTAATTAATGGAATTAATAAATACTTCCCTGATGGGTATCGGTTTAGCTGCGGATGCCTGTGCGGTTTCTTTAAGTAGTGGGTTGGTCATTAGACACATTAAATTAAATAAAGCGCTAAAAATTGCTTTGGTGTTTGGTATTTTTCAAGGAATAATGCCTTTGATTGGTTGGTCTGCTGGCTTGTCTTTTCGCGAATTGCTGATTCAAGTAAACCATTGGATTGCTTTCGGCTTGCTAGTAATTATTGGGAGCAAAATGATTTATGAAACTTTCCAACCAGAAACAGTAACTAAATTTAATCCCCTCGATAATTACACCTTGCTGGGGTTGGCGATCGCTACTAGTCTTGATGCTCTGGCAGTTGGCTTGAGTCTTTCTGTCTTAAAAGTGTCTATCTTGTCAGCCGCCGCCGCAATCTCGGCTATTACTTTTGGGCTTTGTTTAATTAGTGTTTATCTCGGTCATAAGTGGGGAGGTCTGTGTAAATTCAAGCTGGAAATTGTTGGCGGAGCCATACTAATTTTTATTGGTAGCAAAACTTTAATTACTAATTTCATTAATTAAAATTACCGTTTAATTTTCCAGCGAATCAAGTAGATAAAAAACGGCGCACCAATCAATGGCATAACTAGACCTACAGGTAATTCGCTAGGCTGAATGATTAATCTGCCGCAAAGGTCGGCAATTAACGTTATGATTGCGCCTAAAATTGCCGAATAGGGCAAAATCCAGCGATAATCGACACCAACTATTAAACGAACTGTGTGAGGAACAATTAAACCGACAAAACCGATGGGTCCAGCGATCGCCACACTCGCTCCTGCGAGTAAAATAATGCTAATGGCAGCTAGTATTTTAATTAATGCCGTAGACTGTCCTAAGCTTTTGGCGGTATCTTCCCCTAAACTAAGAATGGTAATTTGCCGACTCAGGGCAATCGCCAAAATTAACCCAATACAGATATAGGGCAATATCTGTAGTACCAAACTGAAATCTCTACCCGCCACCGAACCCGCTAGCCAAAACCTGATCTCTTCTAGAGTACGCTGACTTAAGATTAAGATTCCGCTAGTAATGGAAGAGATAAAGGCGGTTAGTGCTGCACCAGCAATAGTCAGGTTAAACGGTGTCAGTCCCCCACGACCGAGAGAACCGAGAAAATATACGGCGCTGGCGCTAATAGCCGCCCCAGCAAAAGCATACCAAGCATAGACAGTTAGAGAACTACTGCCAGTAATAAACGTTCCTACTACCACCGCAAATGCTGCCCCGGCATTGACCCCTAAGATACCTGGAGATGCCAAAGGGTTTCGGGTAAGTCCCTGCATAATCGCCCCTGCTACTGCTAAAGACGCGCCAACCAATATGGCAACAAGCGATCGCGGTAAGCGTACTGTACGGATGATTAGATGATTGGTCGAGCCATCAAATGCCGTAAACGACTGATAGATATCGCCCAAGGAAATGTCGGCTGCACCCCAGATAATGCTGCCAATTAAACTCAGTCCTAAAATCGAGATTCCCAGGATTAAACCCGTTACTAATAAAAAACTTTTCCCTGGGTTATATTTTTTAGCGATCATCATTGGCAATCAATACTCTACGATTTACCCCGTTATCCAGAATATTCGCCATGCCAATAGTAAAACTAGGCGTTGGTGAATGAAGGTATGATTTTTTGTGCGTTTTAAAATCTTGATCAAAAGTATGTCGAAAAAGCCACAATTGCTTCCATTACTACATGCGGCAAATATGCGAAGGTGTACCACAAGGGCATAATATATCCTTTAGGACTAAGCGCCTTTGTGCGCATATATGCGGAGCGGTATCCTTTAGGAAGCGCGCGTTTGAGGCTAAAAAAAATTAGTTATTGACCACCTAAAACTGTCCTAACTGCTCTGCGAACGCAGATGCGTTCAGTGCCTTTGCGGAGCAAAGGTCAGGTGCGATAGCACCGCGCTCTAACTGTTGTTATTCCAGAGGGAAAAACATAAAATTACTCTCTCTCCGCTGCGATCGCCATTTTTGCTCCTGGTACTTGACGCAGACGATCCATTACTTTAACTACTATGCCGTGTTCGACTTTAGTATCAGCGTTGATAATTACTACCGACTCCGAATCTGGCGCAATTTTTTCACTCAAGGCACTTTGAAGATTTTCTAACTCAATTGGCTGACGATCTAAAAACAGTTTACCGTCGGGCTCAATCGTAATATTTAGCTGCACCGACTGTTTGTTTTCTGCTGTTTGCGCCGAGGGTAAATCTACTGGTAGTCCTAGCGATCTCGTTAAGAATAAACTAGAGATGATAAAAAATGCCAAAATTGAGAAAATCACGTCAATCATCGGCAAAAGATTAATCTCAAACGTGTCTTCTGCTTCATTGATTGGTCGCATATTCCTGTCTCCTCTGATGGTAACGACGATTAAATAGTTCTAGTTGACCGCCAAGTTCTTGAATAAACGCCAATTCCCGCAGATACAAACCGCGAAAAGTATTAGCAAACAGCAAAGTAAAAATTGCTACCACCAATCCCATCACGGTGGAGATCAAAGCTTCGCTCAATCCTCCCGTAACCCCCGCAGTATTGGTGCTGGCAACATTACTCATGTCTAGAGACGCAAAAGATTGAATCAAACCGAGAATTGTTCCCAACAAACCCAGTAAAGGCGAGGCGGTAACAATGGTTTGAAACCAAGTGCCAAATTTTCTCAATACGGGAATTTCTGCCTGTACCGCACTATCTAACGCCAAGCGAAACTCTGCTGGAGTTGGTTCTTCTAGTTCCATGGCTTCCAGAAAAATTCTGGCAATGGGCAAATGAGCATTTTGCTTGAGTTTCTCAATCGCCGCAAAGCGATCGCTACGATATAAAGACAAAACTTCTTTACAAATCCTGCGCCGTCCATTTTTGACGCGCCACCAAAAAATGATTCGTTCAATGATTAGGGCGATCGCCAGCAAAGAAAATCCTAATAAGGGAATACTTACTATTCCTCCTGCTGTCCAGAGGTTATCTATTGACATAAAACTATCCTTAGCAATTGAAAATAATTTTCATTATCTAATCCCAAACAATATCATATCTAAGAGCTGAATCCTAAAGTAAATATTAAGCTGCCTAGATACCAATCATAGTATGGATTTCAAGCAAACATTGGTTCATTTGTTTTGATTAGAGAAAACGATTACCAGACAAAGGTTTTGGCCTGTTGAGGAATCGGCTCTAATCAACAATTACACGCAAATAAACTTCAAGGTTTTGTTACATTATCGATAATCTTAATAATATTATATCGAGATGTAAAAAAAACTCTATCCAAAGATAGGCTCTTATTTTGGTGATATTTGCTAATAAAAACAAATAGTTAGAAATCAAATTTTAGTCAACTATTTAACTTAAAACAAGATTAAAATTATCAGAAAAGGCAA
This sequence comes from Cyanobacteria bacterium P01_C01_bin.72, assembly GCA_039025955.1. GTDB lineage: Bacteria > Cyanobacteriota > Cyanobacteriia > Cyanobacteriales > Xenococcaceae > Waterburya. Next base: position 3,964 of record JBCCNG010000087.1, read on the forward strand.
ATTATTAATAATTTGTTAATATTTACTTTCAATAGTGATATTCTGATTAATAAGAACTTTTATGATTAAAAAGTATTAATTTCAGGATATCTCTACTCGAATAAAAGCGAGCCAGCTAGAGCACTCCAATGGCTCAGCGAACAGTAAGCCATGAGTAATGCTAAATGAAATGACTAATTCCCAATTTTGCCTTCAACAACGCCAACGCGAAAAACGGCGACTTAACAAACTACTGATAGCTGGCTTTGTAGGTTCGGCAGCAATTCACGGCATCCTCGCTTATGCTTTGCCTAAATGGTCGTTCGAGCCCCCGACACAGATAGAAGAACCCATCGAAATAGTTTTGGTTGATAAACCGAAGCCCAAAATCGTATCCGAACCCATAGTTGAACCAGAAGCCAAACCAGTAAGACCACCCGAACCCGTTAAGGCGCAAACACCACCACCACCAGTAAAGCCACCCGAACCTGTTAAGGCACAAACTGCACCTCCCAAGCCCGTACCCAAAAAAGTTTTAACGACTCCCACTCCTGCGCCTAGTCAGCCCATAGTTTCTGCCCCTGTGGAAAATACAGTTCCAGCACCAAGCCTAAGCAGTAGCTTTAGTACGTCGACCAGTGCCATAGCAACCAACACTAACAGTAGTTCTAATCCAGGTACGCCTGGAGGTACTGCAGTAGCAGTCAATAGCGCACCACCTCGTCCCGAAGCCAATAAACCGGAAGCAATGATTAGCTGTGTTAGTAATTGCGAACCAGAATATCCTGCTGGTTTAGAAGGAGTCGAAGGTAGTGCAGGGATAAAACTAACTATCAATCCTAACGGTAATGTCGTCGGTGCAGAATTAGTCAAACCCCACAGTAATTCGGGAGTCAATCGGCAGGCATTGCTAGCAGCGCGAAGGATGGAGTTTAGTTCTCCTGGTAAGAGTAGTGCAGCAGTGCGAGTCAACATTGATTTTACCGTTGAGGGTTCGGAATATGATCGCGCCCGTCGACAAGAACAAAAAAGGAGAGAACAGGTAGTAAGAGAAAGACAAGAACAAGAAACAGCCCGTCAACAGCAACTGGAGGAGGAAAGACAAGCAAGACAAGAACAACTGGAACGAGAAAGACAAGCCCGTCAACGGCAGGAGCAATTACAACAGCGGCAAGAATTTACACCACCTCCCACAGAGACAAGACCAGAATCTAAGCCTTTACGGACCCTTTCACCAGAGGAGTTAGACGAAGAGAGGTTGAGGAAGTTTCGGGAACGAATTGAGAATTACCAGTAATCATTGAGCATTAAACATTGAACATTGAGCATTTATTCAGTAAGTAATGACTAAATTTTTATTCAGCATCGCAATCATTTTGACCAGCTTAACTATTAATCCATCTGTTATGGCAAAAACAATAGAAGTTAGCGGTGGTGGTACTTGTGAGGGGGATATTACAGAAAACGATCTTAATGGCAAGGTAGTCTGTACTTATAGTAATGGCGATCGCTTTGATGGTCAGTTTGTAGACGGCAAAAAACAAGGACAGGGAGTCTATTCTTTTGCTGATGGTGGTAAATACCAGGGTACTTTTACCAATGATACGATCGCGGGTGAGGGTGTCAGGACATACAAAAATGGAGATCGCTATGAGGGAGAATTCAGTAACGGACAATCTAATGGACAGGGAACTTATATCGTTGCTGCTGGCGGAAAATATACAGGAAAGTTTGTTAATGGCGAACCATCGGGACAGGGTACTTTTACTTACGCTAATGGTGACAGTTGCTCGGGAACAGTTAGTAATGGTCAGCTAAATGGTGAGAGCGAATGTAGCTACAGCAACGGAGATAACTATCAGGGAGGGTTTGCCAATGGTAAACCAGAAGGTACGGGAACGTATACTTTTGCTGCTGGTGGTAGTTATCAGGGTGCTTTTGTGGCGGGAGATTTTAATGGTCAAGGTGTGAGAAGATATGCCGATGGTAATGTCTACGAAGGCGATTTTTCGGGCGGTAAACCATCGGGGACAGGAACATATACTTTTGCCAATGGTAGTAAGTATCAAGGCGGCATGAGTCAGGGTGAATTTTCGGGACAGGGTACTTTGATTGAAGCTTCAGGCAATACCTATCAAGGAGAGTTTGTCAGTGGTGACTATAGCGGTATAGGGGTTTATACTTTTGCCAACGGCGATCGCTGTGAGGGTACTTTTCAAAATGGGCAGTTAAGCGGTCGGGCTACCTGTGACTATAGCAGTGGTGATACCTATCAGGGTGAGTTCCTTGACGGACAAAAACATGGTAGCGGTGTGTATACTTTTGCTGACGGTGCGGTAGTTAAAGGTACTTGGAGTGATGATCAGTATCAGCAATAGATTTACAGTCGTTTTAATTTTGGTAATCAGATTTAATCTAATAAGATGCTCTAACCCGGCTAATTTGAGCTAAACCCGACTTATCTCCAGCCTGAAGATATAAACGTTCGGCTGTGGCTAGATCTTGCTGATAAGCTTTTTGCTTACCCATTGTCAGGTTAATAATGGCTCGGTTATAGTAGGCGATCGCTTCATCTGGCTTTTGCTCGATTACTTGAGTTAAGTCGGCAATTGCCAAGGAATAGTCTTGCTGCACCGCATAAATTACTGAACGGTTAACTAAAGCTGAAATATGCTTGCCTTCAGTTAGCTCAAGAGTTCGGTCAAAGTCTATCAAGGCAAAGTCCAAACGTCCTAATTGTTTATAGACATAACCCCGATTGTAGTAAGCGTTGGCAAACTCCCTATTTAAAGCGAGCGATCGCTCAAAAGCAGCGAGCGCCGCGGAATATTCTTCTAATCCGCCAAAAGACATGCCGAGCATATTGTATGCCTGGAAACTGTTTGGCTCTAGTACCAATAACTCCAAAAAACTGGCGATCGCCTGACGATATTCCCCTGCTGTAAAATCTTGAAATCCCTGTTGGTATAACTTTGCTGCCTAAGATTGTTGCTGTATGTTATGTGATGTCTTGGCTGCAACTGAAGCACTGGGCATCAAGCTGACGCAGGAGAACAAGACAAAGAAAAAAAGAGATCGCTGAGTAAATCTCATCATGTGTGTTACGCAGATATATCATTTAAGATTAGCCCGAGATACAGCCTCTCTTTTTTAAGAGTCGATGAATATCATTGATACTGCTTAATAAATAAGACAAAAATTCCAACCTACAATTGCCCGCTTTTATCGTAACTGGTCAGCAAAAATTATTGCAGAACTTCGTCCAATTGTGCTTAAACTAGAGATCTTTAGAGAAGGGATCTGGTAAAAGGTTAGTGAGAGGCACAAGAACATGAGTGACACATCCAAAAAGTCGATTGGAATTATTGGGGCTTCAGGATACGGAGGAGTCCAGCTAGTAAGGCTTTTATTGGAACATCCTCAAGTAGACATTGCTTATTTAGGTGGAGATAGCAGCGCTGGCAAACAGTACGGTTCAATTTATCCTCATTTGGCACACTGCGCCGATCTGACGGTAGAAAAAATCGATTTAGATGCGATCGCCGAACGCTGTGATGCTGTATTTCTGGGCTTACCCAATGGTCTAGCTTGCGACATTGCCCCCAGCTTAACTGCCAAAGGCTGCAAAGTATTAGATCTTTCCGCCGATTACCGCTTCAGCAACCTAGATACCTATACCGACTGGTATAAAAAAGACCGAACAGACCAAGATACAGCAAAAACTGCCGTTTATGGCTTACCCGAACTTAACCGCGAACAGATTAAACAAACTCAACTTATTGGCTGTCCTGGCTGTTATCCTACCGCCAGCCTGCTGGCTCTCGCTCCCCTACTAAAGCAGGGCTTGATTGAACCTTCCACCGCTATTATCGATGCTAAATCAGGGACTTCTGGTGGAGGTCGCCAAGGTAAAATCAATATGCTGCTCGCAGAAGCAGATAACTCTCTGGGAGCTTATGGAGTAGCCAGTCATCGCCACACTCCAGAAATTGAGCAAATTTGCAGTTCTTTAGCTCGTCAAGAGGTAACTGTGCAGTTTACACCCCATTTAATACCTATGGTTAGAGGGATTTTGGCAACTGTCTATGCTACTTTGCGCGATCCTGGCTTAGTTCGGGAAGATTTACTCACTATCTATAGTGCTTTTTATCGCTCTTCACCCTTTATTAAAGTGTTACCGAATGGAATTTATCCGCAAACAAAATGGGCTTGCGGGACGAATTTGGCGTACATTGGCATTCAGGTAGATTCTCGTACAGGTCGAGTCATTGTCTTATCGGCGATCGATAATCTGATTAAAGGTCAGGCTGGTCAGGCTGTACAGTGCTTAAATATTATGATGGGTTGGGATGAGTCTCTTGGTCTACCTAAACTGGCTTTTTATCCTTAAAATGATTTAGATAGAAAAAAGGATCTTGGTCATGAATCGCCACCTGATATTTTGCCTGTTTAGTAGTTTATGTCTCGTCGCTTTTCCTGCTCCAGCATCAGCCGAGAATACCCTCGAAAAGATCCAGCGTACAGGAGTATTAAATGTGGCAATTCGGGAGGATGCAGCTCCTTTTGGCTCTAGAGATAGCGGCGGCAATTTACGGGGTTATTGTCTCGACTTTTTCGCCCTATTAGAGTCGCAGCTGATTCAAAAGTTAGAACGAAATACCTTAAGCATCAAGCTACTTAAATCTACTGCCAACAACCGCTTTACTCTAGTCACAGACAATATGATCGATCTTGAATGTGGCCCTAATACAATCCGCGATCATCCCCCCCAAAATATAGATTTCTCCAACAGCTTTTTTATTACGGGAACGCAGTTCTTGGTCAAAAAAGACAGCTCTATTGATCCGCAGGGTGATTTAGATGGCGCTATTTTGGGAGTAATTAGCAATACAACCACTGCCAGACTAATTGCCGAACGCTATCCTAATGCTACCCTTAGAAAATACCGTGGGGTAACAGCTCGCAGCAGAGGTATTCAGGCGGTAGCGCAAAACAAAATTGATGCTATGGTCAGCGACGGTATTTTGCTCCGCGCCCAAGCTCAACAGCAAGAATTATCATCGATAGATTATCCCCTCGTTCCTGATGTTCCCCTAACGTGCGATCGCTATGGCATGATTATTCCCGCAGAAGATCCAGACTGGCAAGATTTTATCAATGCGGTAATTGACAGTCCCGCAGCAGAAATTACTTCCCAAGCCTGGTTTGGCAACGTGTTTAGCTATATTCTACCCGCGAAGGATTTTTGTCAGTAATTTTGCTCAAGTTGTCGTTTCTAGGGAGCAAACAGTTTAAGATACAGCTATTTTTTGACTATGGAGTAGGTAAAGCGATCTCCATCCCTTAATATTGATGCTTAATATTAATTAAAACATGAGAATTTACGGCAATAGGCAACTTAAAACCGTTCCTGGGCAAAGAACTCGTCCAACTTCTGCCAGGGTGAGAGAGGCTCTGTTTAATATTTGGCGAGATCGCCTGGCTGACTCTAGCTGGTTAGATTTGTGTGCAGGAAATGGTTCAATGGGGGCAGAAGCTCTTTGTCGCGGAGCAACCAAGGTAGTGGGAATCGAACAGTATGGCAAAGCCTGTAAAGTACTTGAAGCCAACTGGCAGCAAGTGGCACAGTCAGAACAGTCCTATGAAATTATTCAGGGAGATGTTTTAGTCAAGCTGAGAAAGCTCACAGGGCAGCAGTTTGACTGGGTTTATTTTGATCCACCCTATGATAGCTATTTATATTTACCTGTTTTAAAAGCGATCGCCTCTTTAGAACTCGTTAAATCAGATGGAGCGATCGCTGTGGAACACAACTCCCGTTTATGGCAGGCTAGAGAAGTTACTGGTCTAGAACTATATCGCACCAAGTCTTATGGCAACACCACCCTTAGTTTTTATGCTCCTGTCTAAAAATCCTATCGCAAACTCATGGTAAATAAGTCCCTTCCAGGTAAGCTAATCGTCAAGACAGGTAAATTTGTCTGGACGACAATGTGGCAAATCATGATGTCCCAGCTTGCACCCCGCAGTCAAACAGGGGAATATATTCGTCCTGAAAGTCAATTTCGCAACTTTGTCAGCAGCACCGCCGCAAATCCCTATCAGCCTGCTGCTAATCGCTACCGTTTATATGTCGGTATGGGCTGTCCTTGGGCGCATCGTACCCTGGTTACTAGAGCCTTAAAGGGGTTGGAACAGGCAATTTCCGTGTCTGTAGTCTATCCCTCTCCTGATGCAGGAATTTGGGTCTTAGAACAGTCAGAATTAGGCTGTGATACTGTTCCCGAAC
>JBCCNG010000088.1:0-10183 GCA_039025955.1 Cyanobacteria bacterium P01_C01_bin.72
GCGGGTTTTGGTACGCGGATGTATCCTGTGACCAAGGCTTTGAAAAAAGAGTTGTTGCCCATAATTGATCGCCATGGGCGTGCTAAACCAATTATTCTGGCTATTATCGAAGAGGCTATCAGTGCAGGAATCGAAGAGATTGGAATTGTGGTGCAGGAAAGCGATCGCCATTTGTTTCACGATCTGCTTAAGTCTCCTCCCAAACCTGAACTGTGGGCAAAACTGTCTCCAGAAAATCAAGAGTATAGTCAATACTTAGCTACTATCGGCGATCGCCTGACGATTCTGACACAAGCTGAACAAGAGGGTTTTGGACATGCTGTATATTGCGCCCGTGAGTGGGTGAACAATGAACCCTTTCTACTGTTGCTAGGAGATCATGTTTACACTTCCCAGATTGAATCTAGCTGTGCGGCGCAGATGATTGATGTCTATCAGCAACATCATACTAGCGTGATTGGCATTACCGTCATGCAGGGGGATGTAATCCATAAGGCTGGATGTGTCGCTGGAAGATGGCAAACGGAACAATCGATCTTAAATATCGAGCAGATTTATGAAAAGCCAAGCCTCGAATATGCTAGACAACACCTAAAAGTCCCAGGAATGACTGAGGATGAATTCTTGGGAGTATTTGGCATGTATGTGCTTGAACCAGCTATTTTTGAACTACTAGCAACAGAAATTAAAAATAATGCCCGTTTCAAAGGAGAATTTCAGCTTACAACCTGTCTCGATCAATTAAGACAAAAATACAGTGCGATCGCCTATCTGGTTCGAGGACAGTACTACGATACAGGAATGCCTCTGTTTTATCGCCAAACCATGATTGACTACTATAAAAATCAAATTAATTGACGCGCTATAGAAGAGTTCAAGACAAGTAAAAATGCGATCGCCAAAAGTAAGCATAAAAAGTCACAATTGCTTCTATTACTACATGCGGCAAATATGCAAAGCGGCTTGCACTACATGCGGCAAACTTACGCCTTTGTAACATTGAGTGTATCCACGAGGGCTATTGCCCTCAAGCGCATTGCGCGTGATGCGAAGCGATTTGCGAAGCTTATCCTTTAGGAATCCTTTAGGGCTTGTCCTAAGGACTGTGGACTATGCGCCTTTGTTACTTATTACTTATTACTTAAGACCATTTGAGCGCGAGGGACGGCGAATTTAGTTTGCCATGTCCAATCGCTCTGTTGATAAGCAATACACGATCTTAACTTCTCACCAATGGCTATTACCACTCAGCACTTTGCACTAGAATCTTTCAGCATAAAGTCTCTCGACACCGAAATTGTCTGACTGCATAATCTAGGATTAGACCGCGTATTTAGTTGATAGCTAAATAACAAAATAACCAAGAATAATTATGTGGCGCGAAGTTAAAACAGAAATTATTGAACTTAAATCTAATTTGACCTTTGCTCGAAATCTATCACTGACGCTCATGATAGCGATCGCAAGTTTCTATGGACTAGCAGAATTACAAAGTCGGGATACTTCTCTAACTCAAAATAACTTAATTACCAACCTGTCCAGCTCTTCATCAACCAAAGTGATCGTTGAATCCAGATAAATTTGACCAACCTAATATTTGTGTAATCTTTAGAAGAGAACGGGACTGACGGGACTCGAATCTTACATACTAAAAGCAGCTGAGTATAAATATAAGTCAGGTAAAATATCTGAAACCACCTATAAAACTAAGTACACTAGGACTTTTTCTAACTGGTTAAGACTTTGTTTTGAAGAGTACACATCTCAGGGGCTAGCAGATACAACCATTCATCTTTTTCCATCTAATTCAACCTTGGTTATCCATATTTCCGAGTCAACATCTTCAATTTGGTTTCTCTAGGTTAATCAACATCATGAATCAGTTTCGTGTTTCCCCTTTTTCTCGAAATCGCCCTAAGCATCATTTAACCTCTATTGCTTGCTAGTTCAATATTTTTCCCCATAGTTATAAAAGAGGGATCAGACCTCAATTAAGCAGCATCGGATTCTTGGCTAAGTATCCTTCAATGAGAATATCTGAGTCGATCGCTTTACTGGTTATTCTCTTTAATTCCAGGGCATCAGTCATTAAACTCAGATCTAAATTACCCACGGGGGATGGTGCGGTTGTACCACCAATGATTTTGGGGGCGATAAAAGCCATTACTTTCTGTACTGTACCATCGGCGATCGCTTTTGCCGCTAATATTCCGCCACATTCCCAGAGGATTTTAGCTTTGCCCTGTTGATATAAATGTTCGGCTACTATTTTGGGGGTTAGTGTGGCAACTGTAATAATCTTGGTTTGGCTGCTGGTCAGTTTTTGCTGCTGCCCAGGATCATCGTTTTCGGTGAAGATCATTGTTGGGGCTTGATTATCATGCCAGAGATTACAGTCAAGGGGTAAATCGAGGCTGCGACTCATTACCACCCGTAGAGGGTTATGTGGAGTTACGCCATGGGTAGTTAGGCTAGGGTTGTCTTTACGGACCGTATTGCCGCCAATAATTACGGCATCGCAGGTGCTTCTCAGCTGATGTACCAGATGGCGAGAGGATTTCCCTGTAACCCAAGCACTATGTCCTGTCGTGGTGGCAATTTTGCCATCTAGAGTCATGGCGTATTTGAGGATGCCAAAGGTTTGTTGATGGAGTATACGGTGAATAAAAACTTCGTTTAGTTGGCGACAGGCGGCTTCTTCTACTCCCACAACTACTTCAATTCCAGCATCTCGAAGTTTTTTGATGCCGCCACCTGCCACACGAGGATCGGGATCGACCATTCCTGTAACTACTTTGGCTACCTGGGCTTTAATTAGGGCATCGCTACAGGGGGGAGTCTTGCCGTAATGGTTACAGGGTTCTAAGTTGACGTATACTGTTGCTCCTTGGGCATTTGCCCCCGCATCTCGTAGGGCAAAAACTTCTGCATGGGGTTCGCCAAATGCGGGGTGAAATCCTGTGCCGATAATTGCGCCATCTTTGACGATAACTGAACCAACAAGGGGATTGGAAGCGGTTTTCCCTGCTGCCCGTTGGGCTAACTGCAAACACTTCTGCATCATGGTGCGGTCGAAAGCAGAAATTTGTGGTTGATCGCTCATAGTTTGTTGGGCGTGATAGTTGTTATGATTTTAGTTGATTTAGGTTTAGTAAGAACTAGCCCTGGCAAGACTTACAGCTAAGTATGATACTGTTTGTTCTTTGCTTTAGAGTGACAATCGCCTTATGACAGTTTTTAAATCGAGAGAAGCATTTATTCCCTACAGTCGCCAAGAAATCGTTGATTTGTGTTTAGCTGATGGCAAAATTGCGATCGCCGAACAAGATGATTTTCGAGAATTTTGCGAGATTTTGATTGCTTATTATCATTTTAAGCTGCACCGTTCTTTGGAAACTCTCAAGTCTAGCTTTTGTCCCCTCAATCCTGATATTTCTGATTACGAATCGGGGAAGTTATTAAGTAGTGCCAAACTTAAGCAGCAAGAAGACGAGTTAATCACCACTTTTACCTCTATTTTACAGCGAGCTAATTATTTTCCTGTACCGAAGCGGGAGTTGCAAAAGGCATTGGAAGAGGATTCTTTATTTGATCTGAAAACCGACGTAGATTTTAATGCTTTTGAACGCATGATCTGTTATTGTCGCGGGGACGATTCTATCAATATTACCGTGAAAAAATGGGGTTTTAGAAGCGTTCAACAGAAGATTGATATTTATCAGAGAGTAGTTTTGTTGATTAAATTTAAGGATGAACAACATTACTCAGATAAGCCAGCAGCAGATAATGAATTGAGTTTTAAGCCTGGCAAAATTTATTTATATCTATATAAAAATCTTTCTAAGCTAGATCTTGAGTTTATTTTTCCCAATATTGAAATGAGTATGACCTGGAAAGATCGTCTAATGTTTGGAGTACCTGCGATTGGGGCGGCAATTCCTTTGGCATTAAAAACTTTGCCTCAATTGATTTTAGTAGCGGGAGTACTGCTTTATTTTGTTCTCGGATATCAGCCGATTGATGAGCTTAGAGTCCAAGAAGAAGATATTAATAATATTGCTCCCCTAATTATTACTATTTTGTCTTTAACTATTGCTTTAGGGGGATTTGCTTTTCGCCAATTTACTAATTATAAAAATAAGCAAATCAGATTTCAAAAGAATGTTACAGAAACTCTTTTTTATCGCAATATGGCTAATAATAGTGGAGTGTTTCAATATTTAATTGATGCGGCGGAGGAAGAAGAGTGCAAGGAAATTATTTTAGTCTACTATCATTTGCTGACCAGTGAGTATGCCTTAACTCCGTCACAGCTAGATCATTTAATTGAGTCTTGGATGTTAAAAAAATTTGGTAAGGTCATTGATTTTGATATTGAAAAAACGCTACGCAACTTGAGTGAAATCAAGATCAACTACGAGGAAGCTCAAGGTAGTAGCTACAGAAACCAACAAAGAGCTCTATTAAAACGAGATCGCCATAATCGCTGTCATATTTTGCCGTTGCAGGAAGCAAAGCAGATTTTAGATCATATTTGGGATCGTATCTTTGAGTATTCTTGATTTGATTATGTCCTAAATTTTATACGTAATGCTATATTTAACCTGAGTTTAGGTTAAGCTCAAATTCTTACTGTACAAAGATTTTAAAATTGGCTTTTGGGGATTATTGAGTTGGTTTTTGAGTCATAACAACTACTCTAAAGGCTGATAGCTGATAGCTACCCTCACAGATAAATTTTCCTATCCGAACTGACGTTATTTAAGTAAAGACTGCAACAAGATTTGAGATTTTGCGTGTATTCTCGGTCGTCATTGTCCCTGGTAACAGATATAACTGCGGGGATAGCTATGGTTTTTTGGCTGCTGCTTAATTTTTTATTACTTAATCAAATAGTAAATTTAACTAGCAACTTTAATCCTGGGCTATGGGCAACATCCGCAGGAAAGTAAGGGCGTGATTGAGATTAACATTATTAGTGCTACTCCTGGAATCAGTACTCAAGAGCGAGTATTAAAACTTGTACAAGCTAGAAAAACAGGTATAACTATTAAGGAAATTAAGCGTATTCTCAATCGTCCAATTTCCATGATTCAAATTCATCTCCAGGAATTGATTGCGGCGAAAGCGATAGTTACCCATAAAAATAAAGCAGGGGTAGGTCTAATTTATTATCCTAGTAAAAATAACCTTAAAAATTAATCGCTTTAATCGCTCTGCTTTTTCTTGATGAAATCTAAAGGAATTATTTTTGTTTTAGTTTGCTTGGGTCTTATTATTTCCTGGGCGCTCCAGTCTTTTCAGGTTCAGGCTTTGGTTCGTGAGGAAATCCGCTATCAAACTATTGAGCGATCGCTATATACTATACATACGGTTATAATTCCTCGAAATAGTGATTATCTAGTTAGTCCCGCAATTACAGGGGACTTGCAGCCTATTCCCGATTTTGCTCAAGCCAATACTATCGCCGCAATTAACGGCGGTTACTTTGATCCAGTCAATCAAAAAACAACTTCTTTTATTGTGCAGGATGCACAAATTGTTGCTGATCCGCGCTTTAATGAAAGGCTGGTAGATAATCCTGATCTCAAGCAATATCTGCGAAAAATATTTAATCGGGCTGAGTTTCGTAGCTATCGCTGCGGGGAGTCGATTCAATACGACATTCAGCTACACCCTGCACCCCTAATCGACAATTGTACTTTAATTGCGTCTTTGGGGGGAGGGCCTGGTCTATTGCCGCAAAATAGTTCCCTCGCTGAAGGTTTTATCGCTTATCAAGACGGGATCAAAATTCGTGATGCGATCGGCAATGATAGTTTAAATGCTAGGAGTGCGGTAGGAATTAGAAAAGACGGTGCTGTGATTTTTGCCATGGTAGAACAGCGTCCAGATCAGCCTCTGAACTCGGGTATATCTTTGCCTCAGCTAGGGAAGGAGATGTCTCACCTGGGAGCAATTAAAGCCATGAACCTTGATGGCGGAAGTTCGGCTTCTCTCTACTACAGTGGTCAGGTAGTTTACGGCAGAGTGGATAAGGAGGGAAACAAGATAATTAGACCGATTAAGTCAGCGTTGCTAGTTAACGTCAGTTCGAGTTAAGAAAATAGACTAGTGGACATGGGCAGAGCATCTGAAATTTTGTTATTTTGAGTTTATTTATTAGCTGGTATTTACTAGCCTGATCAATGCCACAGATCAAGATTTACGGATTACGAGAAAATATTGAGCCAAAACGCTTTGCCTTGTCTCATGGTATTCATGCTGCTTTGGTTGAAGCAATTGGCACTCCTGAGAGTAAAAGATTTCAGCGATTTATTCCCCTAGATCCAGAAAATTTTATTTTTCCCAGCGATCGCACTAAAGACTATACAATTATTGAAATTAGTATGTTTGCAGGTCGCTCTGAGGAAAACAAGAAGAATTTGCTGCGTACCCTATATCGTAAGCTTGCCGAAACTACGGAAATAAAAGCGCAAGATTTAGAAATTACTATATTTGAGACCCCCCGCTGTAATTGGGGCATTAGAGGAATCCCCGGGGATGAATTAGAACTTAACTATCAGGTAGATATTTAACAGCTTTATCTTGCTCAAAGTTTAATCAAAACTGATCTTTCATGCCGCGAATACGAGCAAAAACTCGGTCTGGCTGTTCAATTTTAGCCGCAGCCTGAAGCGCAGGAACATCCCAACGTAAAAAAGGATTAGTTTTCTTTTCTTCTCCCAGCCAAGAGGGTATGGTCGCTAAACCTTGGCGACGGGACTGCTGTACTGTCTGATATCGCGCCTGTAATTCTAAATTGTCTGGATCTACCGTCAGGGCAAATTTTAAGTTGCTGAGAGTGTATTCATGAGCGCACCAGACACGAGTTTGATCGGGAAGTTCTCTTAGTTTGCTAATCGAATCAAGCATCTGGGCTGGCGTTCCTTCAAATAGTCTGCCACATCCCCCAGCAAAAATGGTGTCACCACAAAATAATTCACCTGGTTCAGTTGCAGTGGGCAGAAAATAGTAGGCAATATGAGCGCGGGTATGTCCTGGAATAAAGAATACTTGAGCAGTGCGATCTCCAAACTCTACTGTATCTCCTTCCCCTAAATAAACCTGTTGGTGGGGTATTCGTCCTCGATCTGCTGCTCCACCATAGATACAAAGATCGGGAAATTTTCTTACTAAATCTCGATTCCCGCCAACGTGATCACTATGATGATGAGTATTAAAGATCGCTATTAATTGGGCATTAATCGACTGAAGATAGGCAATTACAGGTTTGGAGATCGCTGGATCAACTACGGCGGCAATTTTTTGTTCAGGGTCGAAGAGTACGAAAATATAGTTGTCGGACAGGACAGGGATTCGTTTGATTTCCATAATTGGCTAGATCTTGAGAATTATACTCTCGACGTTTGGCAGTACTTTCACTCATTTTTTATTATTAATTATTTCAGCCTGATCAGTAACGCGGCAGATACGCCAGTCGGTTAGTATTTTTGCTCCCATACTCTCATAAAAAGCGATCGCATTCTCGTTCCAATCTAAAACGCTCCATTCTATTCTCCCTGCATCTCTGGCGATCGCTATTTCACTCAAATAGGATAGTAATGCCTTGCCAATTCCCTGACGACGATATTCGGGCAAAACAAATAAATCTTCAAGGTGAATGCCAGGCTTGGTCAAAAAAGTTGAATAATTGGGAAAAAACAGCGCAAAGCCCACAATTTTATTTTCTATTTCGACTACAATCGCTTCAGCATAAGTGCGATCGCCAAATAAATGCTCCTGCAACTGGGCGCTCGACCCTGTTACCTGATGTGTCAATTGTTCATATTCTGCTAAAGCTTCAATCAGCTTAAATATGTGGGGGACATCAGCAGGATTTGCCTGACGAATAATAAAGTCTGAATTCATTAAAATTTACTTGATGATTAATATTTTAACCATTATCTCAATAATCTGATGCTGGTCGTAGAAGTGAACAGTTCAAGATCTGTCTATCGTTGGAGGAACTTATGATTTATCTCGCCTAACATAGCAGGCATAGCAAAATCAGCTATGACAGTAAACAGTTTACGTGTGGTGTGGAAAATGAAACTTAAAATTAGTATAATCGCCGCTCTTTTGGCCGTAGTATTTCCCTTCTCGGTTCAGGCTGAAGAAGTAAAAAGTCAGAACTCAAAAGCTCAGGATTTAAACGTTTCTTGTGAATCTGGCGCTGAATGCGATACTTTTGGGATTAATTTCTTAGAAGAGGAAGAAAAAGTAGCTCAATCCAGACGCACGAGAACCCGTCGTACACGTCGTCGTGGCATAGACAACAAGTTTTATGCTGGGGGTAATCTTGGGCTGTTTGTTCCTTTCTTCGAGGCTACTGATGATGATAATGCGGATGTCGGCTTTACTTTTGGTGGTCTGTTTGGATACAGATTCACTGAAAATATTAGTGCGGAAATAGAACTATATGATTCTTTAGGCGGCACAGAAATAGATGATTTAGGGTATAACCTTTTTGGCGCTTCGGCAAACGGAGTTTATCGATACTACTTTAACCCTAGCAATTCTCGAAGCCTCTATATTTTCGGCGGTGGCGGTTTAGGAGTCGGGGTCTTAAGTGCTACTGGTGATGTAGCTGATGATGCTGAAGATGCTGGTTTTGATACTAGTCAGACAGGATTTCTCTTACAGGCAAAACTAGGAGTCGGCTATCCTATTTCTGATCGGATTGATATTTTTGGTCAATCTCGCTTTACTAATGTTTTCCTTGATGAAGATGAGGAGGAAGGATTTGATGGCGAGGATGCTAACGGTATTTCTTTCGATGTCGGCGCAACTTTCAAATTTTAGTTGATGAATTTAGCTAGTATTTTTGCTTCAAAACTAGCTTGAGCTGGATAGTTTGACAAGAGGCTTATTGATTTAAGCCTCTTTTGGTTTTTCTGGCTTTGTGTATTTTTATATATCTGCTTGACTCAATAATCCGCAATGTTAGTTTACAAGTACTTTTGCACCACATCCCAGCCTGTCCAAGAGACGTAAGCGAACGCCATAAACAAAATGGTATTAGTCGTAATGTGAAGCGATCGCGCCCAAGAATTATGAGAATTTATCTGATGGGCGCTCCAGGTAGAAACACCGATTAAACCAACCACAAACAATCCTGCCCAGAGATGGGATGAATGTCCCAAGCTGCCATAGTACCCCACCGTCCCTACTACACCAATAGCTAGCAGCAACACCACCAGAAAAACAATGATAATGCCGCCGATATAATGGGCATTTCTCAGCCAGGGGGGTCGTCCAATTTTTGCTACCCGACCATAGAACATTAATGAGCCCGAGACCAGTAGCAAGAGATAAAAGGCGATCGCTCCACCCATTGCCCAAGCTGCAATTCTCCACAGCCAAAGAAACGAAGGTAAATTCAAATTTGCTAACCAAGTATTGTTTTATACTAAATCCCTCTAGCCTTATTAATTTACCATAAGTAATGGGGGCTACTATTACTAATAACCCCCAATAGTTTTCTTCAGTATTACCGATGTTAATACTGATATTAAGTTAAAAAGCTTTTTCTATCTTCAATTGCTAAACTAAATTAAGAGCATAGTGAGTCTTTTAGCTACAGGAAACACTTGGTGTTTTTTCTTCTACCGCTAGCTTTTTGCTGTTAAATAGATCCTGATCTCGCTGCTTTGTTTCTAAATTCAACTCAGCGCAGGGGATCGTATCCGATAAAATAGCGCTTGCCATCATGCCACTATGAATTTCTAACACGCCACTATCCAAGGCTTCAAACACCAATCTCTGTCCAGGAAAGACAACTCGCTCGAAGTACCAGTTAGCAATATTTGTGATGCGAGCTATCTGAATCTGACTCGTAGCGTTTACGTAACAGCAGAGTATTTTATCATCTCCGTTGCTGAAAAGAGGATCTAATGTTTGAGACATAATTACTGAAGAGTTATGGTAAATTTATTGATTCTTTTTATAACCAGCTATAACTTAACATTGTCTGATCCCCAATAGCTGTAAAACTAGCTACCGATATATACTTAACTAATGATTAGCTAAGTGTTTTCATTTGTATACTTTTATTAATATACTTCTTAAGAAAAATTTTACTTTTGATAAAACTAATATTCTAGCTAGTACTTAGTAAAAAGCGAAGAATTAATTAAGATAA
>JBCCNG010000089.1:0-10094 GCA_039025955.1 Cyanobacteria bacterium P01_C01_bin.72
ATGATGTCTCCAGAGTAACCAGCATAGTCTCGCCCCCGTAAAGAACAAGATGAAGAACATGAGGGGCTGTAGCTGGGTTTTGGTATTAGCGGCGATCGCTGCACCGAGAAAAGCGAGTAAAAGTTCTTTTTTGTCTGGTAATTGGCGCTGAAGATAAAAACGATAGGTTATCAGTACCAAAATAGATGTCCCGACATTACCTAATAAATCAACAAAGCTAGTGCTAGCGTGAGTTAAAACTAAAGGAATAGAAAATAGGGCGATCGCCGATAGATAAAGCGGGATTCGGAAGATGCCCTTGAGAAACCAAAGATAGCCGATAATAGCTAAAAAGTTTACCAGGTTAGTAGACTGCATTCTGCCTGTGATGCGCCAGAAAAATCCTTGCAGAAAGTGTGCCAGCAGCGGAAAACCATCGAAGCGAGGTTCAAACCACTTCTCATCGCCAATAAACATCGACTTGGGTAGAATACCCCAAATTCTGGCGGCAAAGGGCAGATGATACCAGCCGGGATCGTAGTTAATATCAACATCGAGTATGGCTTTAAGAAATACTGCCGTAACTAAAATAATAGCGATCGCCGATAAAATAGTTTCTATTCCCAGTAGGCGTTGTTTTGAGCGTTCTTTAGTGGCAAGATTCAACATTGGGAAATAAACAGTAAATAGAGTTAAATATATAAATTAATTTTGTTTGGAGGTAAAAAGAGCAAATCTTTCAACCAGGGAAACTACAGCAAACACAGCCAGAATAATCACTACCGCCACCACATAGAGAAATCTTTGCATTAGGGCAAACTGCACCGCTACTTCTGGCAAGACGTTAAATAAGTCAAGTAAACCAATCCAGCTAAACTCCATGAAGCCCAAGTTAGCAGGGGTAAAACTCAGCAGCATTGCTAATTGAACAATGGGAGAAATAAAGGCAATCGCCCAGAAATTGATTTTAAAACCTGCGGCGATCGCAATCAGAATGCCCCGCAGAATCCAAACTAGATAGCGGACTACCGAAATCCAGTAGAGATAAAGAGTAAAGTTTTTACTGAGAAGCGAATCTTTACTAGTAGCAAGATCTGCGGCAACAGGATTATTTTTTCCTGACCTTCTTTGCTTAATCCAGGTTAAGGTTTTAATCAACAACAGGATTAAACGACGATGCCATTGATTGATAATAAAGTGGGTAGCAATGATAGTTGCAATCCAAATAAACACGGCTACGGAAAGGGGTATATATCCTAAAACGTAGAGGATAGACGTGGGAAACAATAACAGGGGAATTAGCAGATTAAAAAACTGATCGTAAATTACCGATAAAAAGCCACGGGAAAAAGAACTTATTTTATGAACTCTCAAGGCTAAATTCTGCACCATCACCATGCCCACATATTGCGGCATGAACTGCATCGTTAGCGAACCAAGAGTTGTATAGAATAAATAGAATTTTAAGGGCTGCCGATTATTTGGGGTTAGCTTTTGGGTCACTATGCCCCATTTATATGCCGTCAGGAAAGTATGGACAATTAAAGTACTAATAGCTAGTCCCGCAAACAGCGGATTTAAACTATAAAAGCTAGCGGCAATCTGGGCTACATCCACTTCTGTAAATCTGAGAATCAGCCAGATTAAGATAAATCCTAAAGCTAGAGATAAAACACTAGAGATAATATTCTTTTTGTTTAGCATTTCTCTCTTACCTGTCACCTGTTATCTATTACTAAAAAAATTAGCTATCTTTTATAATCATTAGCTCAAATTATCATAGCCCCATTTTGCGAGCAAATCTAGACCTAAAAGTTCTGATATCTTGACGACTTCGGGGCGATACTGTTGCCTCAATTGAGTTTTTATCTCTTCGGGTATTTTTGCCTTGGGTGCTTGATGCCACAAAAATTTCTCGACAATATTATCCCGCACAAACTCGTTAAATTCTTGGGAAAGTAAATTTTTAGAAATACTTTTCACTAGAGGATTATTAATCAAGCTATTAATTGATTTAAACTTCACCTCTTTGTTGACATTTACCGCTGCATATTCGGGAGTAAAGCTAGAATCTACGTCTAGAAACTCTAAAACTTCTTTAAATACAGTGGCGTTATCTGATTTAAAATCTTCAAAAAGAATGATCTTAATCTGCTGTGGAGAAAAGCGATCACAATAGCGTTTAACCTGCTGATAATACTGCACTCGTTGCGAATAATAAAGATAGCTGGGGCTGGTTACGCGCGAACTAAGAAATTCTTCTTCTTCCTTACGCTTGTTTTCTAATGACAACGCCGTGACAAAATCAAGCTCATTCTCTTCTGTAAACTTGACGTAGTGACTATGGAGGGAATAAAGAAATTTAGCTGGTTCTCGCAGAATAATAATTATCTTCGCATCGGGATTAAAGTTATAAATCTTCTCCGCCGCTACCTGAGAATAAAGATAATTAGTGGAGGATTCCCCCGCAATTTTGACGTTCTTTGCCCGATTAAAAAGCTGGAGGTAAGCCGACTCGCTTCTAAAGTCAAAAAAACGTTGTTTTCCGTAGGCGCGATCGCTTTCTAAATGAAAATCAGAACAAAAAAAATGTGGCTCTTTAATGCTTGACATATATACTTCAGGATGCTGTCCCAAAAACTGATGTAAAGCTGTTGTTCCTGATTTTGGTTGCCCGACAATAAATAAATTAGGCTTCATAAAGATGACGATTGATACGTTTTTTAAAAGCTATTAATAATAATTATTTGTTAGTTATTAGCTCAAAGAATATTCTTTTATGTAACTAAATAAATTTAGATTCACCCTTGGGTTTGCAGTTTGGCTTTGAGACGAGCCGAAATACGCTCTTGAATACGAGAGTCCTGCCAATAGCGCCACCATCCTGTAGGTCCTAAAAGAGTAAAGTCCCAGCCTAGCTTGAGTAAATTCGGTGACTCACCATGAACTAAAGCAGCCAGAGTAGTGTTTACCTCGGTAGAAAAGAATGCCACTTTGCTCACTTCCCGATTCGCTTTGCGAGAAAGATGCTGACTTACTACGGAGCGCATTTGCTGACGGAATTCTTCAATGCTGGAGCTACGGCGGATTGTCTGGGAATCTCCATGTACCCTAAATGCTGCTAGCGCCCGAGGAATGTAGCAGGTATCTCCTAATGCCGCTAGCTTGAGCCAAAAATCCCAGTCGGCAGTGTACCACAGTTCGTTGTTTAGACCCTCAATTCCTAAAGCAGCGGAACGCTTAAATACTGGTGCAGGAATAGCGATAAAATTCTGTACCAGGAGCTTTTCAGTCATTTCTGTCGCCGCAACTACACCTCTCTTTTTAATCAGAGGACAGCGCCATAAACCTAACGGTTTTCCCTGTTGGTCGATAAATACCGAATCGTGAAGATAGAGACTCGCTTGAGGATAAGCGGCGATCGCTTGTTTGACCTGATTTAGTCTACCATCGAGCCACAGATCGTCTTGGTGCAGAAAACAGACATATTCCCCGGCGGCTTCTTTGAGAGCATGATTAGTATTTATTACCCAGTTTCCTGATCGCGCTTTAGTGACTAACTTAATCTTGAGTCTGTCCTGAAAACTCGCCACAATATCGAGGGTGTCATCCGTCGAACCATCATCGATCACCACACATTCAACTCCCTGTTGCTGCTGCACCACGACAGAATTCAAGGCTGCGACTAAATATTTGCTGCCGTTGTAGGTCGGAATAATTACCGACAGCCAAGGTTGCTTACTCATCGTTTTAGACCCAAAATACTGAGGAAGAAACTGGAGAAAATCGCTTGAATACCCAAAGCTAAACAGGTTACTCCAGGAATCACAATCGGCATTGTCTCAGTAGGATTCAGTGAACCAAAATCATGCTGTCCCCAGATCCCAAAGGCATAAACCGAAGCCGCCATGCCGATTACTAGCAAGACTGCTCCCGCAATCAAGCCTGTTTCTAGGTTGAGGTAGTTAAACAGCCTATTTAAACGTCTGTCTTCTGGTAGTAAACCCTCGCTAATGCCAAAGACTTTGGTGAACAGAGCAAACATCACAATCTGAAAGCCAATAGTCATAGCAGTAGAAGAATACAGCAGACTGTGTACTTTGGGGCTAGGCAGAAGAGATAGAGTTGCCAACAAACCACCTAAAATCAAGAAGATACCTGGATAGAAAAACAACCAGCGGGGGCTATACATCAACAAAAAGCGTAGATGTCTCCAGCCGTCGCGCCAGGTGTTGAGGTGGGGAGGACGACTACGACCATCGGGAGAAAGAGTTGTTGGAACTTCAGTAATCTGCATTTTGTGCAGGGTAGCCTTAACCACCATTTCACTGGCAAATTCCATTCCTGTCGTCTGTAACTCTAACTCAGAAATTGCCTCTCGACGAAAACCTCTGAGTCCACAATGGAAGTCATTACAGGGGCTACCAAACAAAAGTTTACCAATTGCTGTTAAAACAGGATTACCCAAATAGCGGTGCAGAAAGGGCATTGCTCCCGACTCAATTCCACCTCGGAAACGATTCCCCATCACCAAATCATAGCCGTTGCGCAGCTTGACAATAAAAGGATTCAAATTACTAAAGTCATAACTATCATCCGCATCACCCATGATGATATATTTTCCTTTTGCAGCGGCAATCCCCCCTTTCAGAGCGCTACCGTAACCCTTGGCAGGAACATCAACTACTCTGGCATTTAGTCTACGGGCGATCTCTTGAGAACCATCATCACTACCGTTGTCGGCGATGATTACTTCTCCTGCTAGATCATTCTCGGCGATAAACCACTGAGCTTTACGGATACATGTTTCTAGAGTTTCCGCTTCATTCAGGCAAGGCATGATAATTGATACCTCGATCGCACTTGCTTGTTCTGTGCGTTCAAAACTTTTACTTATTGGTGTTTCTCTAGTTCTGATGTTGCCCAACATTGTTAATCCTCTTTTGATGATTACTCAAAGGTCTTAAGACCTGGTTCTGGTTTACGCTTATAGGCACTTTTCTGTTTCAGGCGCTCTAAGACGCTTGAGTTAACAGCTAAACTGAAAAATATAAAATATGAGATAACTAGTAATTAACTAGAGTAAATATCTCTATTGTTCAGTTGCTCAACCTTTCTGTTTACTAGGCTTTGTAGCCGAAACTGTTGTTTTCTTACAATCTTTTTTACAATTACTGAGCCGTTTCTGACTAGATAAAAACACCTGTCATAATCGACTTTTTAACTTTTGGATTAGCCTGTAAGTATGACTTCAAGCATTGATCGCCAAATCTTTAGATAATATTTTTTGTAATAAAAAGTAAGTTAGAAATAGACAACAAGAAAATAGCTTTAATAGTAATTAAGCTTACATTAAGAAAGTAGCTAATTTGTGTAAAAGTCTGGTGAATGAAATTTTCTTTGATGGCTAATTACGAGCTAGGTAAGCATCAAAAACCCAGTTGTATCAGATTGATAATTAGTCCCCCTTCCCTGACTAGCTGCCGCTCAAAGTAAGCTGTAGTAGGACATTGAGCATTGACGAGCGACCCCGCGTCGCCGAAAGGCGCAAGGGAATGCGCGAGTTTGAACATTAAACAGTTAATCAATTAGCAACGCCGTTTTATCCTTGATGAATAGTCATTCAAAATAGAAACCGTCAGAGCTAATGTTCTATTTCCTTTCTTCTACTCCTTACTGCCTATTCCCCCGAGACGATAACTCAGACCATAAGTAAATTAATGAGAAAGACTATAATATCTGCCCTTGTTCTCCCAAATCTGGATAGGGTTTTCCCTGACGGCGGTACATAGCGGCAATATCGGGATAGCCCCACTCAAATGCTGTTTGTCGATAGGTTTCTGGATCTAAACGTATCTGGTTATAAAAACCTGCTTCTAATCGCTGTCGCTGCGCCTCAAACAGCACTACGGCAGTGGCTACGGAGACATTAAGCGACTGCACCATACCCTGCATGGGAATAATGATATCTCCATCTACCAAATCTGCTGCTTCGTCAGTCACGCCCCATCTTTCTGTACCCAAAAGAATTGCTGTGGGCTGGGTGTAGTCCACCTGTCGATAGTCCACCGCGCGATCACTTAAATGAGCAGCGTATACTTTATGCTCTTGCTGCTGTAAATGAGCGATCGCTATTTTGATATCTGAATGGGAATGTAGCTTGACCCATTTTTCGCTACCTTGGGCAACCTGAGAATAGGTAGGCGTATCACTGTGGCGATTTACAGCATGGACAGCAAAAACTCCGACAGCATCACAAGTACGAATAATTGCCGAGAGGTTATGAGGTTTATGTACATCCTCCATTAATACTGTTAAGTCGGGCTGTCTTTGATCGAGAACTTGCTTGATCCGTTCATATCTTCTGGGAATCATTAAATGGG
This sequence comes from Cyanobacteria bacterium P01_C01_bin.72, assembly GCA_039025955.1. Lineage (GTDB taxonomy): Bacteria > Cyanobacteriota > Cyanobacteriia > Cyanobacteriales > Xenococcaceae > Waterburya. The sequence goes on from JBCCNG010000089.1 coordinate 6,363, forward strand.
ATATTAGTTCTTAGTTCTTAGTTCTTAGTTTTTGGCGTTGCTGAATCAAAGTATGATTTGATAGCTTTTGACAACGAAGTAAGTTAATCAAAAAGCTGATAGCTGATAGCTGATAGCTACGAGCAGATTACTGTTAAGTTTCATATTTGAAATCAGCGACGTTTTAGTTTCTAGGTGTTCACATCAGAGATTTAATCACCATGGCGGCATTAACGCCCAAAAAGACAGCCCAGATAATTAGTTCTACTTTACTAACTTTGCTAAACATGGCTCATTTATTTAATGCTATTAATTGCTTAAGTATTAGTTGCCTAAAGTGCGACATTGAGCCTGATTGTACAACAGGCGATCACATAATACTAAGGCTACCATTGCTTCTACCATCGGCACTGCTCTTGGTAGGACACAGGGATCGTGTCTTCCTTTTGCGGCTAGGACTGTTTCCTCGCCCCCTTTGGTTACGGTCTTTTGAGCCTTGCCAATGGTCGCTGTTGGCTTAAACGCCACCCGAATTACAATATTTTCTCCGTTAGAAATACCGCCCTGTACTCCCCCAGAACGATTAGAAACGGTACGAGTCTCACCCTGTTCATCGATATAAAACTCGTCGTTGTGTTCACTTCCTGTCATAGTCGTCCCCGCAAAGCCAGAACCAATTTCAAACCCCTTCGTAGCGGGAAGAGACATCACTCCTTTTGCCAAATCTGCCTCTAATTTATCAAACACAGGGTCGCCCAAACCCTTCGGCACATTACGGGCAACACACTCTACCACACCGCCTAAAGAATCTTGATCCTTGCGGGCATGTTCAATACGATCAATCATCGCCTCAGCCGCCTCGGAGTTGGGACAGCGGACAATATTACTTTCCACCTGTTCTAAGGTAACGGTACTAGGATCAACTTCTGCTTCTAAGTCTTTAATTCGCTTGACGTAGCCGACGACTTCTACCCCTGCAACCTGCTGTAAAATCTTTTTGGCGATCGCTCCTGCGGCGACTCGACCAATAGTTTCCCGCGCGGAAGAACGCCCACCGCCTTTGTAGTTGCGGAAACCATACTTGGCATCATAGGTAGCATCAGCATGGGAAGGACGGTATTTAATCGCCATCTCATCATAATCTTGCGATCGCGCATCTTTATTCCGCACTAAAATCGAGATTGGTGTTCCCGTAGTCTTACCCTGAAATACCCCAGACATAATCTCACAGGTATCACTTTCCTTTCTGGGTGTAGTGATCTTACTTTGCCCTGGTCTACGGCGATCGAGATCTACCTGAATCTCCTCCTCACTGATTTTCAACTGTGGCGGACAACCATCAATAACGACCCCGACACCTCCACCGTGAGACTCGCCGTAAGTTGTGATGCGAAATATTTGCCCGAACGTGTTCCCCATGATGCCTATTGCGTCGTAATTAAAGCGACTTGTATTGTATCGCAACTTTAGGCTCGTTTTTGCTGTGAAATGTGAAGGTGTTTTATAGCTATGGGCTAAAAGCTTTTAAATGTCGAGATTAGCATCAATAGTATTTAAGACCTAAAATAATTATCATTCGACTCTATCTCTACATCGAGGTAACTATGCTACGGGATCTCACTATTCAAAACTATCGTTGTTTTGAAGATTTTCAGATTGATGGTTTAGGACAGGTAAATCTTTTTGTTGGCAATAATAATAGTGGTAAGACTAGCTTACTAGAAGCAATTTATTTATTGGTGGGCGATAATCCAGCTAATGCAATACTTGGCATATTGCTACTGCGTGGAGAAATAATAGACGATATCTATAATGTAGAGTACAGAACAAACTCAAGAAGATTTGTTCATCTTGAATCCATAAAGCATATTTTTTATAAATACCAAACAGATACAGATAATAAATTAACAATATTATCCAAAAAAAATAAAGATACTAAAGATGATTTAACTATTACTGCAAAGCCGAAGGAATTACATTTTAGTAAGTTAACGGATAGCAATCTCGATGACAAGGAATATTCATTACCTCTATTAAGCGAAAAAGATATATTAGACTTAAGTAAAAAGCCTGTTTCATATACTGATGGTAATAATATATATCTTTCAAGTAAAAAAGAAAATTCTGGTTATTTGGCTTTTCTATGGAACAACGTTTATTTAACAGATAAAGAGGATAAAGTTGTCCATGCCTTGAAGATGTTAAAACCAAATTTAGAACGAATAGGTTTTTTTCAGAACAAACAGTATAATACCGTAAGATTAAAGTTAAGTACTCAGGATCAACCCGTTCCTATTAATAGTATGGGAGATGGGATGTATAGGTTACTAACTATTAGCATCGCTTTAGTAACTGCTGAAAATGGAGTTTTACTAGTAGATGAGATAGAAACAGGACTGCATTACGAAGCGCAGACGTATATGTGGCGCTTGGTTTTAGAAACGGCAAAAGAGTTGAATGTCCAGGTGTTTGCTACTACTCATAGTTGGGACTGTATTACTGCTTATCAAGAGGCTCTATCTCAGGTAGAAGATCAGTCAATTGGTAAATTGTTTCGTCTAGATAGCAAATATGGCAAACTACGGGCGGTGGAATATGATGCAGGCGATCTAGATATTGCTGTTCGTGAAGGTATTGAGGTTCGTTAAAATGCCAAAGTCCAGCAAGTCTAAACTCAAGCCACAACAGCTATTAGTTGAAGGAAATTCTGATAAACAAGTTATCAAAGCATTATGTGAACCTCATAATATCTTAGATTTATTTTCTTTTGCTTTTCCTACTCAGGGTGGTGTAGAGAATTTACTGAAGAATTTACCTATTAAATTGGATGAAGCGAATTTAAAAACTTTAGGAGTAGTAGTGGATGCGGATCAGGATTTGGCTGCACGCTGGCAAAGTTTAATCAGCAAATTACGAGATTTTGGCTACAAAAATATTCCCCAAGTACCGCCTGAAAATGGTTGGGTTCATACTCAGGTGGGGAAGCCAAAAATTGGCGTGTGGGTAATGCCCAACAACCAGCTGCCAGGGATGCTGGAGGATTTTGTTAGTTATCTGATTCCTCCAGAAGATAGGTTACAAGAAAAAGTTGTCGCTTTGCTTAATAAAATTGAAGTTGAGGAACTCAATCTCTATTCTCTACCTCATCGTCAGAAAGCATTTATTCATTCGTGGTTAGCTCTACAGGAAAAGCCAGGAAGACCTATGGGACAAGCAATTACTGCTAAAGCTTTAGCTTATGATAGTGCGATCTCCCGTTTTTTTGTTGATTGGCTAAAATACCTCTTCGAGATGGAAAATTAAGATCTGCCAAGTACTTAAATGGTATGAATTACCCATGACCCAAAAACAGCCAGAAACAGACGAAGAACTATTGCTACAGCAGGATATTCTAGAAAGTCGCCCTTATTCTCTAGCCGAGGCAATTGGACGAGAAGGTGGTACTTTCCTCAAGGGAGAATCCACTGTACCGAAACTAGTGCAGGTTATTACTCAGATCAACACCTTTATTGATCGCAATTTAGATGACCCCGCCGCCGCACTCCAGGCAATTCTCCATCAGTGGATCAAAGGCGACCCCAGAGTAAGCCAGTATAAAGCAACTCCATTAGTCGCCCTGAGAGAGATTCTACAGACCATTCTCGATAACCAGAATCTACTGTATGAACTGGTGCGCCAGGTAGATATCAAATGGGGACAAATGTACGGTGAGCGTCCCCACTTTCAGCAGCCAGGAGAAGCGCCTCATCCTGA
>JBCCNG010000090.1:0-10093 GCA_039025955.1 Cyanobacteria bacterium P01_C01_bin.72
TGGCGACTTCGATGGCGATGGCAACGCCGATTTAATTTATAGTGCGGGTGGAGAAATTGCCTATTATCGTCTGGATGAGAATAATATTTTTCAACTGGTTACTAATAATCCCTTTGCCGATTTCGATCTGGGTGGCACAATTTCCCATAGTGCGATCGATCTCGATGGCGACGGCGATTTGGATGCAGTAGTTAAATCCAGCAATAGCAACACTTCAGCAATTTATCTCAATAATGAGGGAGTCTTAAGTCGGTTTACAGGAGAAGTTAATTTACCCAGTGGGATTAATCTTAATAACCCTGAAGCTATCTTTGCTGTTGATGAAGATAATGACGGCGATTTAGATGTTGTTTATCACAATAGCGACGGTAGTTTAAGTCTATTTCGCAATAATGACGGGCGGTATAGTAGAGTTGCCGAGTCCAATAATCCCTTTACAGATATCGATCTGGCTGGTGGTTTTCCTGGTTTTGGGGATACCGATGGAGATGGGGATGCAGATTTGTTGGTAGGTAATGCCAATGGTGGTTTGGATTTTTATGAAAACCGGCAAATACGAGGAGATTTAACTCCTATTGCTGCAAGCGATCTCTTTGAAGTTTTTAGTCAAAACCCCCAAGAACTAAACGTACTGTTTAATGACTATGGCGCGCAAGGACAAGCTTTAACAATTACTGCTGTAGATGAAAATTCAGCTTTGGGAGGGACAATTGCGATCGCTGAAAATCGTCTTATTTACACTCCTCCCCAAGAAATTAACAGTCCCACCGAAGATAGCTTTAGCTACACCGTTACCGATGAAAGCGGTCAAACCGCTACAGCTACCGTAAGCTTAACAGTCTTGCCTCGTTTGTTTGTTCCTCAGACAGGAGAAGACAACCCTTTTGGTGGCTTTGATGTGGGTACGGATTCGACTCCTCTTTTATTCGACTTGGATTTTGATGGAGATTTAGATCTCTTCTCTGGTAATGGTGGAGGAACGATTGATACTTTTGAAAATATCGAGGGAGTCTTTATTCCCCTAGAAGGAACGGATAACCCGTTTAATGGTTTGCGGTTGGGTAATTTTGGTACTAATTCCGCAGTTGCCATAGCTGATTTTGATCGGGATGATGATGTAGACTTCGTTGGGGGTTCGAGTGCCACTAACAATGAATTGGAGTATTTTTACTATCGCAATGACAATGGTTCTGTCACTAGGCTAACAGACGACAATCAGCCCATTGAATATCTCAAGTCTATTGGCAGTAATATTAAACCCGTCGCCGTAGATTGGAATAATGATGGTTGGATTGATTTAGTTTCCACCGATAGTAATGGTTTACTGCATTATTTCCAAAATCAATCGGGAACCTTAATCGAAGTCAACGATTCAGCCAATCCTTTCCAAGCAATTAATCAGGCAGGTACGGGACAAGAATTAGATATCGGCAGAGATGCTTCTGTAGCTTTCCTCGACTGGGATCGAGATGGCGATTTAGATCTAATGGTAGGTCAACGGTTGGGAAGCATTATTGCTCTCCGTAATGATGATAATAGCTGGACGAGACTAACGGGACAAGACCATCCTTTAGGAGAAGATATCGATATTGGTATTCGGGCAACTGTAGCTGTAGGGGATGTAGATAATGATGGCGATCTCGATTTGATTGCGGGTAATGATGATGGTACTTTTCGCTATTGGTCGGCTTCTAGGGGCGATTTAGTCAATAATTTGCCACCAGACAGTGAAATAAGCTTAGATGTGCCAGATAATACGGTATTTCGCTTCTTTAATGAGGCAGGATTTCATTTTTATACTACCAGCACGGGAGAACGAGATTATATTATTGATAATCTTAGTAACTATCAATATGAAGGTGGCGCTGATGTTGCCGCCGATCCTTTACTGGAAAATCCCGAAGTTGTTCCTGTATATCGCCTATTTAATAACGAAACAGGTTCCCACCTCTATACTACTAGCCAAACAGAAGTTGATTTTATTCAAGCTAATCTACCTAATCTAACTCTTGAAGGAGAAGCCTTCTACGCCTATAATTCCCAAGTTGAGGGTTCAATTCCCATCTACCGTTTTTTCAATGATGCTGGCAGTCATTTTTATACTCCTTCATCCACAGAAAGAGATTACGTAGACGAAAACTTGGATAATTATCGATATGAGGGCATTGCTTACTACGCTGATCCATTTCCCTCAGATGTAATTTGATATTACCGATGAATTTTTTCTTTATAGATTGGCTTTTGAAGAAGTTAAGACAATCGTGTGATTCAATCGGTGGCTTGAACTTCAGAATTGAGAGCGATAATTTTTTGAATCAAACTTGAAATATACTCTGCCCGATTCATGATCATAAAATGTCCGCCTTGGCTCACGTTAAAATCTTCGTCAACATATCGATAGGGAAAAATGCGATCGCCTTTGCCATGGATATGAAAGATGTTGGCGGGTATCTCTTCATTTTTCCAAGTTACAACCTGATGGATTGCCCATTTCATAAATTTGGCGTTGGTATCGTGCAAAATTGCTCGCAGTAGTTTTCTTTCATCCCTAGTTTCTAGACTAAAAAACCAGCTAGCAACTAACTGTCCCGCCCAAAGCATAAACCTGGCGGGGAGTAGAAGATAGATCGGCAACCAGCGAAAGATTTTAAAGTAGAAGGGGATTTCCTGTCGATTCTTGGTACTAGAGATTAAGATTATCTTCTCTGCCGCTATCTGTTTAGATATTTCCACCGCTACAATCCCACCAAAGGACAAGCCAATGATAATTGGGCATTTTGACTTAATCTGAGTGGTTAATCGTTGGGCATAGTCAGCAATAGTTTCACCCGGTTTTGGTTCAATCCATTGAATGTGTACGGGTTGATAACCCTGAAACTTGAGCTTTTGAAATACTCGTTCATCTGCACCCAAACCACTAACACAGTATATCTCTTTGAGCGAGTTTCCCTTCTGTTCTTCTACTGTCGGTGGCGAATGATCCCCAGCTTGAATATTTTCCATAATTATTTAGAGCGATCGCAATTTTATTAATGAGAATGTAAATTAATTAAACTAGAAAAACTTGCCGAATTTCGCGACAGTCAAAAGGCTAATATCTAAGATCATCATAGGTTGAACAAGATTATTAGATTATGCTGCTGAAAAACAAAATAAAAACTCCCCACAGTGGCTATCACGGTAATCAAATAACGAGTCGTTATTTTGAAGGCTGGTACTTGCGTTTAACTTTGCCAGAAATATTGCAGACTTTTGCTTTCATGTATTCTCTGGAAAATCCTGGGGGCGATCAACCTTATCGCGGTGGAGCAGTTCAGGTTTTGGGCATAGACGAAGCTTATCTCTATCGTTCCCTACCTCATGTAGAGAATTTTTTTGCTCAAGTAAACGAGCTAACCTTTGGTCACTGGGGCAAAACTGCTCTCCAGCTAAAACCTCAATTGCTATCTTCTACTGAATTCGAGACGCAGATCATTGAGGGATATCAAGTTAGCGCTAATCTCAACCAGGGATGTATCTACGATCCCGTGAGAAACGAATATTGTCGCTGGAAATATCATATTGAGCCGGTATATGGTTGGGGCAACGTGCAGCAACCTCAGCAATCAACCGCAGGCTGGCTATCTTATCTATCAATCTTTGAACCAGGCTGGCAAATTACTATGGCTCATGGTTTAGCTACAGGCTGGATCGAATGGCGCGGAGAGAAATATCAGTTTGCCCAGGCACCAGCCTACAGTGAGAAAAATTGGGGCGGTGCCTTTCCGCAAAAGTGGTTTTGGCTCAACTGCAACAGTTTCTCAGACCAAAGTGATTTGGCGCTAACAGCAGGAGGCGGTATTAGGCAGGTACTCTGGTGGACAGAAGAAGTGGGTTTGATTGGCATTCATTATCAGGGAAAATTCTATGAGTTTGCCCCCTGGAATTCTCAGCTAAGTTGGCAAATAGAACCCTGGGGTAAATGGATACTCCAGGCAAAATCAGCGCAGTATCAAGTATGCCTGAGAGGAGAAACTAATCTGCCTGGTACTTATGTCCGAACTCCCACAGCAGAGGGTCTGGTGTTTAACTGTCGCGATACTACCCAAGGCGCCCTTAGTTTGGTGTTATCCGATCATGGAGGAAAGAAGATTGTGGCAGCGGAGACAGTACTAGCAGGTTTAGAAATTGGAGGATCAGACTGGGAGAATACTTGGATTGTTAATAATTGAAATTGGCGTTGTTGCATGAATTAGCAGAAGGCGAGAACGTTTATACCCAAGTGTAATTTTCGCCATACGAAAGCGAAGCTTTCCAGCCGCCTAGCGACACAAGAAGCGAAGCTTCTCCAGTCTCCGAAAGAGACGATGGGGCATTAGCCCCGTTGCGCTTACGCGCTGTTTCTTTTAGAGATTCCATGCTGTCTAGTTTTCCATTCTCCCTCACTGTAAACTTTCACCCCTGTTGAATCGACTACCCTCAGGACGTGCTGACTCTTTCTTGTTAACTGGTAACTTGATTTGGAGGCTACCCAAACGTCTTGATACAGTGCTGTGGTCTGCTACGGGCAAATTAATCTTGAGGGGGATATGGGAGTAAAATTCACGAATCGTTGCCATCCCCCTACTAGTTTCTAGCTCTCAGCTTTTATGCTAAACGTAAGATTGAACTAAAAAGCGATGGTTAGGGTGCAAAATTTTACCCACCAACGCGAAATTCAATCACATCTCCTTCCTGCACAACATAATCTTTCCCCTCTAGGCGCAGTAAACCTTTTTCCTTCGCGGCATTTTTTGAACCTGTTGCCACTAAATCTTCGTAACTAATAGTTTCGGCTTTAATGAACTTTTTCTCAAAGTCGGTGTGAATTACCGCCGCTGCTTGAGGTGCTTTCATGCCCGCAATTATTGTCCAGGCACGGGTTTCGGTTTCTCCTGTGGTGAGATAGGTACGTAAGCCCAGCAAGTCGTAGGTAGCGCGGATCAGAGATTTCAAGCCCCCTTCTTCCACTCCCAAGGCTTCCAAAAAGTCTTTGCTTTCTGCTTCATCAAGTTCCACCAACTCCGACTCCACTTGGGCTGATACGACTACCACCTTTGCCGCTTCGTCTTTGACGAATTCTTTGACTGATTCTACCCATTCGTTTCCCGTTGCCAAGTCATCTTCAGAAACATTGGTGGCATAAATAATTGGCTTGTTGCTCAGTAATCCTAGGGGCTTGATCAGCAGCAAATCATCCTCTGATAAATCCATGCTGCGGACTGATTTACCGTTGTTGAGAACTTCACTAATTTTCGTCAGTAACTCTACTTCCGTCTGAGCATTCTTATCGTTTTTGGCGCTTTTACGCTGACGAGTAATACGTCTTTCCACCTGCGCCAGGTCAGCCAAGATTAACTCTAAATTAATAATTTCAATATCTCGGACAGGGTCAACTGAGCCAGCCACATGGATGATATCGTCGTTATCAAAACAACGTACCATATGCACGATCGCATCTACTTCCCGAATATTGGCAAGAAACTGATTACCTAATCCCTCTCCTTTGCTTGCTCCTGCTACTAACCCCGCAATATCAACAAATTCGATTCTAGTGGGGACTAATTTCTGAGAATTAGAAAGTTTAGACAGTACCTCCAGTCGAGGATCGGGGACGGATACTACCCCCACATTAGGCTCAATGGTGCAAAATGGAAAGTTAGCTGCCTCTGCTTTGGCGTTGGCGACTAGGGCGTTAAACATGGTGGATTTACCCACATTGGGGAGTCCGACGATTCCTGCTCTTAACATGACGGCTTATATTGGCTTCTGAGTCTCAGCTTGCCAATTTTACCATTTATGCCATTTAATAGATGAGTTCAAAGCCCTGCCCTCGAGGGCGTTTGTCTTGTCTTGCGAGTAGCCGTAAGACAGTTTATAGATTATAAGTTTATGGATTGCAAGCTACGTCAGTATTCTAGAATCCTGCTACCTTAAGGTCGCTGAATATGTCAAGGCATTAGAGCGGGATAATTCAAACATATAGCCTCTTCCCCAGACTGTTTTGATACACTCTCCATTGAAGTCGCCGATCTTTTTGCGAATTCGACCCACATGAATATCTACTTTGCGATCATCTCCTGCATAATCATCGTTTTGCCAGATTGCGGAAATTAGTTCGGCTCGATCCCAAACGCGATTGGGATTATTAGCTAAGAAATAGAGCAGATCAAACTCTAGTGCCGTCAGTGGAATTATACGATCTTCTAGTACTACTTCGCGGCGATAAAAGTCTATTTTTAAGTTGTCTAATATAATCGATTTTTTACTACTATAAGAAGCAATTTGGTTCTTACCACGTCGGAATAAAGCTTCAATTCTTGCCTTAAGAATTTGCAGATCAAAGGGCTTAGTTATATAGTCATCTGCTCCTTTAGCAAAGGCTTCTAAAATATAATTATTATCAGTCATCGAACTCAGCATAACAATCATGACATTGCTTTGATGCATTTCCTCGCATAAATTAAGTCCTGTATCGTCTGGTAAATTGATATCAGAAATAATTAGATCAGGTTGAAAACTATTAAACTTTTGTCGAGCGGTAGCACAGTCTTTAGCTACTTCAGTAACGTAGCCATTGTAAGCCAGAAAACGCCCGATTAAATTATGTAATGTGAGATCATCATCGACAATAAGAATTTTTCTTTTAGAATCCTCTAGATTATAGTAATTATTCAGTAAATACACTTAGATAAACCTGGTTTTAATTGTTTATGACTTTCAAAGAATATCAGAATAATTACTTATATAGCGACAGTATATGTCTTTTTTTTACTCAGGCTTTATATAAAAAAGCAGCAGTATAAAGTTAGGATTAAATAATGTTAATTAAGTATTTAAGATAGTGTTACTTATGGGTGACGATTTAAAGCTGTGTAGTCGTTCTAACTAATTTCCTTATGGTTTGAGTTATCGTTTCGAGGGGTTGGGGATTGGGGAACTATAGATAGTATTCTTGTGCCTGAGTTTTTTATTTAGAATGACCATAGTTATTGACCACCTAAAACTGCCCTAACTGTTGATATAAAACCTGGCAAGTCTTACATTACAAATGATTGATGATTTTTTAGAAACCCCCTTATTAGATGCTTTGCACCAATCTGCTCAAAGAGAACATGCCGCTTTTTATGCCCCAGGACATAAGCAGGGTCGGGGAGTCAGTCAAAATATTAAGCGCTTACTAGGCGATCGCTTGTTCTCAGCCGACTTGCCAGAATTACCAGAATTGGATAATTTGTTTGCTCCCGAAGGAGCGATCTCCGCTGCCCAAAAACTGGCAGCACAAACTTTTGGTGCGAGTCAAACCTGGTTTTTAATCAATGGTTCAAGCTGTGGCATTGTGGCAGCAATTTTGGCTACCTGTGGTGCAGGAGAGAAGATTATCCTGCCTCGCAATATTCACCAATCAGCGATCGCTGGTTTGATTTTAGCCGCAGCAATACCGATCTTTATTGATCCAGAATATGATCCAGCAATCGGACTTGCCTACAACGTCACTCCAGAGGCAGTAGGAGTGGCATTACGAGAGCATCCTGATAGTAAAGCAGTTATGATGCTTCACCCCACTTATCAGGGAATATGTAGCGATCTACGGGCGATCGCCGAAATTACTCACTCTTACGATATTCCTCTTCTGGTTGATGAGGCACATGGCGCACACTTTTCTTTTCATAGTGATTTACCCCCATCAGCTTTAAGCGTTGGCGCAGATTTGACGGTACAGTCTACCCATAAGACTTTAAGTTCTCTGACTCAATCATCAATGCTGCACATCCAGGGAAATCGAGTCAGTATTCCCAAAATTAGTCGAGCTTTACAGCTTGTTCAGTCCACCAGCCCTAACTATCTATTGCTGGCTTCCCTTGATGCGGCGAGGCAACAAATGGCAGCAGAGGGTTATAAACTAATGAATCAGGCGATCGCAATTTCCAATACCGCCAAAACAGAAATAGCCAAAATTCCTCGTCTAGCTGTGTTAGATCTAGAAATGCAGCCTGGAGCAGAATACCTCGACCCCACAAGACTAACAATTGATGTTTCCCAACTAGGCATCACAGGCTTTGAAGCTGACGCAATACTCCACGAACAATACGGCGTTACCTGTGAACTCCCCCTACTACAGCACCTTACCTTTATCATTTCTCTGGGCAACAGTGCAGCGGATATCGAGCAACTAATTCATGCCTGTAAATCTCTGGCTCAATTAACTCAATCAACTAGTAAATTATCTCCTCCTGCCTCTATTCCCTTGTTTCCTTATTCCTCATCCCTCATTTCTCATCCCTTAAAAGTTTCTCCCCGAGTAGCCTACTTTACCCCAACAGAAACAGTTCCTCTCAATGAAGCAGGCGATCGCCTTTGCGGAGAGTTAATTTGCCCTTATCCTCCAGGGATTCCGCTTTTGATGCCAGGAGAAATCATTACGGTTGAGGCGATCAAATACTTAAAGCAATTAGTTGTGGCAGGAGGAACTATTACAGGGTGTAACGATCCTACTTTAGCCACCATTCAAGCGCTTAAATAAAATCATCCATCAGCTTTGGTAATCTGGACTTAACCACAACTAATAACTAACTATGCTCTGGCCTTATAAAACCCCGGGAATTCCTGACAAACTGTTTGAACGTCTACCAGGAATTCCCCTCAGTAAAAGAGAAGTCAGGGTGCTTATTCTCTCCTCTCTGAAAATGAAGCCAGACTCAGTGCTGTGGGATATTGGTGCGGGGACAGGAACAATACCCGTAGAAATTGGTTTAATTTGTCCTGAAGGAACAATCGTGGCAATTGAGCGAGATGAAGAAGTTGCCAAACTAATCCAACGAAATTGCGATCGCTTTGGTGTCGGTAACGTCAAGGTCATTCAGGGAAGCGCTCCCGAATGTTTGGCTGAAATTGAGCCAAAACCAAATTTGGTTTGTATTGAAGGGGGTAAACCAATTAAAGATATTTTAAAACAGACTTGGAAGTACCTCCAGCCAGGAGGAACTACCGTTGCTACAGTTAACAGTCTGGAAAATTTGTATATTATTTCTGAAGGTTTATCTGAGCTTCAGGCACGCAATGTTGAAGTCGTCCAGTCGGCGGTAAATCGACTAGAAACCAGAGGGATGCATCAAACTTTCGCCGCCGTTAATCCCATGTTTATTCTTAGTGGTGAGAAGTTGTGAGGAGCTAGAAAGTAGTAGGTAGTGGATAGTAGGTAGTAGGTGGCATCAGGATAAGCTACTATAATCGTTATTTTCTTAATAAATAATTGCTAGGACATCATCCAGTAATTTGTTAACCTTTCATAAGGTTGTCTTAAACTTAATCCGCCGCGCCAATTTAGCGTTTGTAACACCAGCGCATTATGCCTTTGTCTCGTATAGTTAGTTCCATAATTGCGATCGCCCTTGCCTTGGGAATGATTATTCTTGGAGGATGGTATTTTACACTGGGCATCGGTATTTTAATTGTCTTGGCACAACGAGAATATTTTCGTTTAGTCCGTGCCAAAGGAGTAGAACCTGCTGGTAAAACTACTCTTATTGTCTCAATTCTGCTTCTACTCAGCGCCACTGTCGCCCCTAGCGTTACCGATGCTATGTTTTGCTTGGGGGGAACGATCATTTGTTTCTACTTACTATTTCAACCAATAATTGCCACAATCGCCGATATTTCCAGCTCGATTTTAGGGCTATTCTATACAGGCTATCTGCCTACTTTTTGGGTACGGCTACGAGTTAATCTCCCTAACAGCTACAACGCGAGCAACCTTCCTTTAGATGGCTACTGGCCCGATTCTTGGCTCAATCCTAGTCAGTTTCCTACGGCTTTGACCCTAACTTTTCTGGTCATGGCATGCATTTGGGCAGCGGATATCGGTGCATACACCATGGGTAAAAGCTTTGGACGTACTAGACTATCGGACATTAGCCCCAAGAAAACTGTAGAAGGGGCAGTATTTGGCATTTTGGGCAGCTTAATTGTTGCTGAACTAGGAGCATGGTATTTTCGTTTTCCTGCCTGGCAAATTAGCGGCATTATGATGGGGACGCTAATCGGCATTACCAGTCTGTTGGGAGATCTGACCGAA
>JBCCNG010000091.1:0-10085 GCA_039025955.1 Cyanobacteria bacterium P01_C01_bin.72
AACGTGAGTTCGGGTTAAGCCAGAACCCGACTACAGTAAGCATTCTAAAATTGCTTTTTTGTCCAAATATTCTCTAACTATCTAGATTAAAAAAATAACTCAAAAGCTTATAGCTGATAGCTATCCCAACTAATTAATCTTCTTATCCCGAACTGGCGTTAAATAGATGAAAATACCAAATGGCGATCGGGCGGTTTTGGGTGACAAACTCGAACGCTACTGCTTAAACTTGCAACACTTGAGAGGAAAACATAAAGCATTACTCTTTCAAAAAAGACTAGGAATTACTATCGAAACCAAAGAAATCTTGGAACGGGTGTTACTGTAAGCTGCCGAGGAGAACGATGCGATAATCTATAAACAAGACCGTTATGGCGTTCATTATGATGTCAAGTTCCTTCTTCAAACCGAAGTAGGAAGTTCTCTAATTTTAAGTTCTTGGATTATTTGCGTCTCTGAAACTTTTCCTAGATTGACAAACGCTTATCCAGTTAACAAGTAAGATAACTATGAGCCAAATTAAAGAATACGATTTAGTAGTCATAGATCGAGATCTGACTGCAACCCATAAAGAAACTAACGATCCAATACTACTAAGAAAAGGGCAAGTAGGAACAGTAGTCATGGATTTTGAGAGAGAAGCCTTTTTAATCGATTTTGCTGATTCTGAAGGGATAACCTATGCAATGGAAACTGTACCAGCAGAACAATTAATCCCCTTACTTTATAACCCTGTCGTGCTGCAAGCATCCTAATCAATTGACAATGAACCAGAACCATCCCAAAAATTACCAGCTAAATGACATTAGATTATTCTCTGAGTTTAAAGCTATGGCAGCTAAAGGAAATCCCGAACGAGGCATTGCCCTGCTAGACAAGCTTGACGAGCATTTTGGCAAAGAAAAAAAATGAAAGAACAATATTCAACCCAACAACTAAACCAAAACCTGCCTGAAGTACTAGAGCAAATAAGCCAGGGCAATCCGATTGAAATTACTCAAGCAGGAGAACCTTTCGCCGTCATTCTCTCAGCCTCGGAATATCAGCGTTTAACTGCTTCAAAATCTACTTTTTGGTCATCGTTACAAGAGTTTTATGACCATAATGATTTAGAGGAATTAGACACAGAAGCAGATGTATTTGCCGATGTCCGCGATACAACATCGGGAAGAAAGAAGATTATGAATTGGCATCAATAGCGATCATGAGCCAAAATCGGGAGATGAATCGGCAAAACAGCCAACTATCAATTGTCAATTGTTATGCGAAGCGGTATCCTTTAGGGCAATTATCAACTAATAGACATGGGCGAAGTAGGGGGATTAGAAAGGGTTACTCAAAACAGGGTAGTAAAGCTATTTCAGCATCGATTAGAATACCGCTACTTGGGTCATTGGCAAGATAGAAAAAATAATAGCAATATTGAAGCAGATATCTTAGGTCAATATCTAGCAGGCAAAGGCTACAGCGAAACCCTAATTAATAAAGCGATCGCCAAACTCAAAAAAACCGCTACCGACCAAACTAAAAGCCTCTACGATATCAACCAAGAAGTCTATGGCTTGCTGCGCTACGGAGTTAAGGTCAAGGAAAATGTCGGAGAAAACAATCAAACAGTCTGGTTGATTGACTGGGAAAATCCTTTAGAAAATGATTTTGCGATCGCTGAAGAGGTGGCTGTTGAAGGGGACGATAACGGTAACAAACGCCCCGATATAGTTATTTATATTAACGGTATCGCTTTGGGAGTAATCGAACTCAAGCGCAGTAAGGTTTTTGTCTCTGAAGGTATTCGCCAAAATTTAGACAATCAAAAACCAGAATTTATCAAACCCTTTTTCCATACCATGCAGTTAGTCATGGCGGGAAACGATACTGAAGGCTTGCGCTATGGCACCATTGAAACTCCAGAAAAATACTACCTTACCTGGAAAGAAGACCCCGATTTCGGTCAACCAATAGATAGTGATGAAGTTCTAGATAAAGCCTTACTAGAGCTATTAAATAAAGAGCGACTGATTGAATTAATCCACGATTTTATCGTCTTCGATTTGGGTACTAAAAAAGTCTGTCGTTCCCATCAATATTTTGGCGTTAAAGCCACCCAACAAAGATTGAGCGGTAATGAAGGGGGCATAATTTGGCACACCCAAGGCAGCGGTAAAAGCCTGACGATGGTGTGGCTGGCTAAATGGATTAAGGAAAATATTGATGACTCTCGCGTCTTGATTATTACAGATCGCGACGAACTAGACGAACAGATTGAAGGGATATTTTTAGGAGTCAAAGAGAACATCTATCGCACCTCTAGTGGTAAAGATTTAATCGCGCAGTTAAACGATTCAACTCCCTGGCTGATCTGTTCTTTGATTCACAAGTTTGGCAAGAAAAAGAATAAGCAAGCAGAAGATTCGGATTACGAAAAATATCTAGACGAGCTACAAAATAGCCTCCCTGCTAACTTTCAAGCTAAGGGGAATATCTATGTTTTTGTAGATGAATGTCACCGCACCCAGTCGGGTAAATTACACCAAGCGATGAAGCGAATTTTGCCCGATGCGATTCTTATTGGTTTTACAGGTACGCCTCTACTCAAAAAAGATAAAGACACCACCATAAAAGTCTTCGGCGAGTATATTCACACCTATAAATTTAACGAAGCAGTCAAGGATAAAGTAGTTCTAGATCTGCGCTATGAAGCCAGAAATATCGAGCAAAACCTAACTTCTCCCCAGAAAATAGACCAATGGTTTGACGCTAAAACATCGGGCTTAACCGAATTAGCTAAAAACCAACTTAAAAAACGCTGGGGGACAATGCGCCAGGTGCTTAGTTCCCAGGATAGGTTGAATAAAATTGTCGCCGATATCATCTTTGACATGGGCGTTAAAGATCGCCTGAAAAGCGGACGGGGTAATGCTCTTTTAGTCTCTGGCAGTATCTATCAAGCCTGTAAATACTACGAGCTATTTCAAAATCAAGGGTTTACTAAATGCGCCATCATTACCTCCTACAAACCCGCCAAAAGCGACATCAAAGGAGAAGCTACAGGAGAAGGCTATACCGAGAAGTTGAGACAGTATGAGATCTACAACAAAATGCTGGGGAAGAAAGATCCAGAAGTCTTTGAATCGGAAGTAAAGAAAAAATTCACCGAACAACCAGGACAGATGAAGCTGCTGATAGTGGTGGACAAACTCCTGACTGGTTTTGATGCCCCTGCTACTACCTATCTCTACATCGACAAAACCATGAGAGATCACGGGCTGTTTCAGGCAATCTGTCGGGTCAATCGTCTTGATGGAGAAGACAAAGAGTATGGCTATATCATTGACTATAAAGACCTGTTTAAAAGCCTAGAAAAGTCCGTCAGCGACTACACCACAGACGTTCTAGATGGCTACGACAAAGATGATGTTGAAGGGTTATTGAGCGATCGCCTGGAAAAAGGTAGAGAACGCCTGGAGGAATCAATTGAAGCCGTCAAAGCCCTTTGCGAACCCGTCGCACCTCCCCAAGACACCCCAGCCTACCTCAAATATTTCTGCGGTAGTCCCGAAGATAAAGCGGAACAACGCGGTCTTGGGGGTTTCCCCCATGAGCGATTGTTTCAAGAAGAGGAGTTGTCACCAAATCAACCCAAACGCCTCTCACTCTACAAAAATGTCGCCTCTTTAATTCGTGCCTATGCCAATCTTGCCAATGAGATGGTAGAAGCTGGCTATACTCCCGATGAAACTGCCAAAATTAAGCAGGAAGTCAAACACTATGAAAATGTCCGCCACGAGGTCAAAATAGCCAGTGGAGACTATATAGATTTAAAAGTCTACGAACCAGCCATGCGTCACCTGATTGATACTTATATTCGCGCCGAAGAAAGCGAGAAGATATCAGCCTTTGACGATTTAACCCTGGTGCAGCTAATTGTGGAAAATGGCATTAATGCCATAGATCGCCTACCACATAGCATCCGCCAAAATAGAACCGCCGTAGCCGAAACCATCAATAATAATTTGCGTACCGTTATTACCGAAGAACGTCCTACTAACCCTCAGTATTTCGATCGAATGTCTGTCCTCCTAGATGAGTTGATTCAACAGCGCAGGGAACAGGCAATTGAGTATGAAGAGTATCTGCAAAAAATCGCCCAACTCTGTCAACAGGTAACTCACCCCGAAGGTAGTGGCGATTATCCAGCTTCACTCAATACGAGCGCAAAAAGAGCTTTGTATGATAACTTAGATCGGAATGAAGTCAAAGCGATCGCTCTCGACCATGCAATTCGTACTACTAAGAAAGATAATTGGAAAGGTTCAAGGCTTAAAGAACGAGAGGTTAAATACACCATTAAAAAACATCTTTCAGAAGACGAAGAAGTAGATAAAACTTTTGAAATTGTTAAAGAACAATCGGACTATCAATAGTTGTTCGGAGTATAGTTAACATCTACCTATGAATAACTATCAATTATCAATTATCAACTCTCAATTAACAATTGATGTAGTTAAAAAAGATATTAAAAATCTCCACCTGGGAGTCTATCCCCCCGATGGTAGAGTCCGCATTGCTTCCCCTCTAAAAGTAGATGACGAAACCATCCGCCTGTTTGCCATCTCCAAACTAAAGTGGATCAAAAAAAATCAAGCCAAATTCCAAGCCCAACCCCGTCAATCTCCCAGAGAATACGTTTCGGGAGAAAGCCATTACTATAAAGGCGATCGCTATTTACTCAATGTTATCTACCACTCCTCTGCACCCAAGGTAGTCGTTAAAAATAAAACTTACATTGACCTCTATGTCAGGTACGGCAGCATTCAAGAACAGCGAGAACGAGTCTTAACTAACTGGTATCGCCAACAATTAAAAGCAGAAATTCCCAGGCTGATAGCTAAATGGGAGCAGGTTATTGGAGTTAAAACTAATGACTGGGGTGTCAAGAAAATGAGGACTAAGTGGGGTACTTGTAATATTCAAGCCAAACGTATCTGGCTCAATCTAGAACTAATCAAAAAACCCCAACATTGTCTGGAATACGTCATCGTCCACGAGTTAGTACATCTGTTGGAGCGCAATCACGGCGATCGCTTTAAAGCTTACATGACTAAATTTATGCCTAATTGGAGCTTTTACAAAGATGAACTCAATCGTTTGCCAATTGACTGTTCTTGATAGGGGATTAAAGTCAGCACAAAGGTTTGAAGGAGATGAGGGAGTCAATTACGAATCGTTGCCCATACCTCAACTAGACGCGGTTTAATTGCTAAAAGCAAATGCGGTTCACGGCAAGGTGATCTACATCTATAGCGATAATTTGTACAAAGGATAAGCTAGCTAATAAGTCTCGCTATAACAAGGCTACTTGTCTACTTAGTCGAGCATATAACTAGTTTTATTTGTATTTATCAATGATAATATCCCGTCTAATCTTAGCAACGGTAATATTCAATTCTATTGCTGTTTCCGTCCTAGCTCAAAACCGCAATTCCTGTTACATGATGGATGGTAATGGTAATGCGATCAATTTAGGTCATCTGTGTCAGAAAAGAAATTCTTCTTCCTACCGTCGTCATACTCCACCAAGAAATACTGATATTCTCTACAGCGATGAATACGTCAGTAAAAAAGACATACAGATAGTGCCGATAAAAAGTAGGCGGCTGGGTATTCCCATAATTGATGTCAAGTTCAACGACAAATATACTTTTGAGATGATGCTGGATACGGGAGCTAGTGGAGTACTAATTACTTCTGCAATGGCAAAGAAGCTCAAGGTTCATCAGTCTGGATTTGTTTATGTCTCAACCCCTAGCGACAATTATGTCAAAATGCCCGTTGGTCGAGTTTATTCAGTGGGAGTAGGAGAATTGAAGCAAAAAAATCTCTCTGTCATCACTTCTCACTCGATGGACATGGGATTATTGGGGCAAAGCTTCTTTAGCAACTATGACATGACGATTAAAAGTGATGTGGTCGAGTTTCGAGCTAGATAGATTACGGGCGATCGCCATTAAATAAAATATTAAAAACAACTGAATATAATAATATTGCTCTTTAACATTGTTTAAAAAAAAGCTATTATGGTAAATCGTGAGTTTTTATACTAGCCATGAATGCCGAAGCAATTATACGTTCGATTGAATCCGAACATCTCAAAACCGATCTGCCGAAAATTTATGTAGGAGACACTGTAGAAGTTGGTGTCAGAATTACTGAGGGAAACAAAGAGCGGGTACAGCCCTATAAAGGTACTGTCATCGCCAGACAAAACGGTGGGATCAACGAAACTATTACCGTTCGTAAAATTTTCCAAGGAGTGGGAGTAGAGAGAGTGTTCTTACTACATTCTCCCATAATCGACAAAATTAAGGTGGAACGTCGTGGTAAGGTGCGTCGTGCCAAACTATACTACCTTCGTGATCGCGTTGGTAAAGCAACTAGAATTAAACAGCGTTTTGATCGCCCCATCAAATAATTGCCTTGAGCAAAAAGGTGAAGATGCGGTACTATTATATGGCTTTGGCTTAATTAATCTAAAGTTAATTTAATTCGGGCCTGCGTGCGTCTTTAGTTCAGTTGGTAGAACGTTGGTCTCCAAAACCAAATGTCGGGGGTTCAAGTCCTCCAAGGCGCGTAGCTAAACCTAAGCCTCCTGCTTCTCCTTATACTCTAGCTAGAATCTGGGGTCGTTCACTCTACTGGTTCAGGAGTAATTTATGTTCTCAAGCTGTTGAGATTTGTTTACTTAATAATTACTTAAGAGTTAAGCTAATTAATAACAGTTGGCAGTGACATCAACGCTAATCTTGAAAACAAATTAAAAGCGAACATCATCGCGAGGCATAGTTTTGGCAAAAAAAGATACAGTAAAAAAGGAAACCCCCGCAAAAAGTGAAGCAGTAGAAAGTAACGGTGCGGCTGACTTTGCGCTTCAAACCAAAGAAGAATTAGGTAAGGTCGTTTGGCCCTCCCGTCAGCAGTTGATTAGCGAATCAGCCGCTGTAATCTTGATGGTAATCTTAGTGTCTACAGTGATTTACTTAATCGATAAATTCTTTGCCTGGGGAGCAGGAAAAGTGTTTTAACTATGACTAATACCGCAGATATGCCAGAAGAAAATCAGCCTCTAGATGAGAGCCAGTCGGCCGAAAAAGTACAGGTAAGTGTACAAGCAAAAAGCACTCCTCGTTGGTATGCCGTTCAGGTAGCATCAGGTTGCGAAAAAAAGGTCAAGACTGATATTGATATCCGAATTCAGACTCTAGATATTGGCGATCGCATTATTCAAGTGCAGATTCCGCAAACTCCCAGCGTCAAAATTCGGAAGGATGGTTCGCGCTACACTAGCGAAGAGAAAGTCTTTCCCGGCTATGTCCTCGTAAAAATGCTGATGGATGATGAGGCTTGGCAGGTAATTAAAAATACCTCTAACGTGATTAACTTTGTCGGGTCTGAACAAAAACGCAGCTACGGTCGAGGTCGCGGACACGTAAAACCTTTACCTCTATCTCGTGCTGAGGTTGAGCGCATCTTCAAGCAGTCTGAAGAACAAGAGCCAGTCATCAAGATCGATATGGAAATTGGTGATAAAATTGCAGTTCTTTCAGGTCCATTTAAGGAGTTTGAAGGAGAAGTAATCGAAGTAAGTCCCGAAAGAAGTAAGCTCAAGGCTTTACTCTCTATTTTCGGGCGAGATACTCCTGTAGAATTGGAGTTCAATCAAGTCGAAAAACAAAACTAAACAATGCCTAGAAAAGTTGTAGCCTTAATTAAATTAGCTTTGCCTGCGGGTAAGGCTAACCCTGCACCTCCTGTTGGTCCTGCTTTGGGTCAGCATGGTGTAAACATTATGGCATTTTGTAAAGAATACAATGCCAAAACAGCAGATAAAGCGGGATTAGTAATTCCAGTAGAAATCTCTGTCTTTGAAGATCGCAGCTTTACTTTCATCCTCA
Source organism: Cyanobacteria bacterium P01_C01_bin.72 (assembly GCA_039025955.1). Taxonomy (GTDB): domain Bacteria; phylum Cyanobacteriota; class Cyanobacteriia; order Cyanobacteriales; family Xenococcaceae; genus Waterburya. The sequence goes on from JBCCNG010000091.1 coordinate 7,953, forward strand.
AAACTCCTCCCGCATCTGTCTTAATCAAAAAGGCAGCAGGAATCGAGAAAGGAGCAAGCGAACCCAATAAGCAGAAAGTTGCCACGATCACTCAAGATCAGCTCAAAGAAATCGCTCAAACAAAGCTGCCCGATCTCAATGCTAACGACATTGAAGCAGCAATGAAAATTGTTGCCGGGACAGCGAAAAATATGGGAGTGGCGATTGCTGAATAAGCAGATTACTGCCATAACTCATTATTTAACATCAGTAAAAACGTACAATCTAAGTATGGGGAGAAGCAGTCTGCTTCGCTAATTACCCAAAGAAAATCATGGCTAAAAAAATATCTCGTCGGATGCGCGAGCTAGCAGAAAAAGTAGACCAAGATAAAGTTTACCAGCCCCTCGAAGCATTAACTTTACTCAAAGAAACGGCGACAGCAAAGTTTGATGAAACTGCTGAAGCTCATATCAAGCTCGGTATCGATCCTAAATATACCGACCAGCAGCTCAGGACTACCGTTAGTCTGCCTAAAGGCACGGGGCAAACCATTCGGGTGGCTGTCATTGCCCGTGGGGAACAGGTAAAAGAGGCTGAAGAGGCTGGAGCAGAAATTTATGGTTCAGAAGAACTAATCGAAGATATTTCCAAAGGCATGATGGATTTTGATATCTTGATTGCCACTCCCGATATGATGCCTAAAGTAGCCAAATTGGGTCGCGTTTTAGGACCTAAAGGTTTGATGCCTTCACCCAAGGGGGGAACTGTTACAGCCGACCTCAAACCAGCAGTGGAAGCTTTCAAAGCTGGTAAATTAGAATTTAGGGCTGACAAAGCAGGCATCGTTCATGTTATGTTTGGAAAGGCATCTTTTACAGCGGAAGATTTATTAGTAAATCTCAAGGCATTACAGGAAACCGTAGAACGAAACCGCCCTTCGGGAGCGAAAGGTCGTTACTGGCGTTCGATTTATGTCTCCGCATCAATGGGTCCATCAATTCAAATTGATATTAGTGCTTTACAAGATTTAAGTTTGACTGACGCAGCCTAAACGGAGATTCATTACGAAACACTCAAAATAATTCAATAGCAAACGACTACACCGAAGACAGCGGGAGCGTTGATTCGCTTAATTTCCTGCCGAGGTTAATGTCTATTAGTTTGAGACTCCATTCTGCATGGTTTAGTGTGGTCATCAACTTAGACAACCTCTGGCAAGAAGCTGGAGGTTTTGTCTTAATTGAAGGAAAAAAACAGACCCAAGAAGCCCAATCAAACAGGAGGTGATACAAAATGGGAAGAACCCTCGCCAATAAAAAGGAGATAGTAGCTGAACTCAAGGATATCCTTAGTGATGCTCAGTTAGCTTTCGTCATCAATTATGAGGGTTTATCAGTAGCAGAAATTACTGACCTACGTAATCGCTTACGCCCCAGTGGTGCTAGCTGCAAGATTACGAAAAATACCCTGATGAACATTGCCGTCAATGGTAATGATAATTGGCAACCAATGGAAGAATTCCTGGGGAGTGCCACTGCCTTTCTTTTCACGGGAGAAGAAATAGGTGCAGCGGTAAAAGCCTATAAAGGATTCCAGAAGGAAACCAAAAAGACTGAAGTGCGCGGTGGCGTAATGGAAGGCAAGGCTTTAACCAAAGAACAGGTCGAAGCCCTAGCTGATTTGCCAACCAAAGACGAGCTATACGCCAAAATTGCTGGCTCAATCAATGCCTTGGCAACCAAACTTGCTGTTGGTGTCAAAGAAGTTCCCAGTGGACTTGCAAGAGGTATTAAGGCTGTTGCCGAAAAAGAGCAATAAACAAAATAAACAAGCCAGAATTTGCTAGATATCTAGCTACACAACTAATTATTAATCAATACACGGAGTAAAATATGTCTGCTGCAACCGATGAAATTCTCGAAAAGCTGAAGTCTCTTAGTCTTTTAGAAGCTTCTGAACTTGTTTCTCAAATTGAAGAAACTTTTGGCGTAAGTGCTGCTGCTTCCGCTGGGGTAGTTATGGCTGCTCCTGGTGCTGGCGCTGGCGAAGCTGCTGAAGAGAAAACTGAATTTGACGTGATTTTAGAAGAAGTACCCAAAGATAAGAAAATTGCCATTCTTAAAGTCGTTCGTACCATCACTGGCTTGGGTC
>JBCCNG010000092.1:0-10074 GCA_039025955.1 Cyanobacteria bacterium P01_C01_bin.72
CTTTTAAACTTTTTCAACTGCTCTAAATCCATGGTTTAAACTTTAGATTATTTAAGTAGGTGGGTGTAATCAGATATAATAATGTCTCCTACTAGGAAGATAGTGGAATAGAGTAAAACTAACTTAACAGTCTGGTTTTATAAATAATTGTGCCTACCTACTTATTTATTTTATTTTTGGATTAGAAAGGGTTGAATAGGGATCTCGGCTTCACTACATGCGGACAAGTCTCTTCTGCCCTCTGCCTCTTTTCCTAATAAGCCAGAATATCTTTCGTCTAACTAACGTTCTGTTCGAGAAATTTTGCCGTCATTTGACGGCGTTAGCGGCTGATCTGAAATGACTGTACTGGAATTTTTGCCAAATTATTGCAATTAATTATCAATAGCGTGTATGATAGTGTGAGAGATTTTTCAATTTATGGCTACAGGCTAGAGATAAGCAAAATTCTATTTCCGCCTATATGTCTGATATAGAAAAATGTTTAGCTTGAATTAGGGCGGTTTGTGTCTTACTCTGGCAATATCTTTTATTCTTTAATAAATAGAAATTTCTTTTAATAGTGACATCTACATCTAAAGAAATAGCTTTGAACAAGTTTTGGGGGTTCTCCTCTCCCATGGGAGGGAAAAGTACCTGGATTGATGAGCCAACATTTTATCTTTTGCTTTTCCCCTTTTTTCTTCTTGTCAAGTCAACTCAGAAGTTTTCTCTCATCGGGGTTGGCGATCGCTAAGCACAGCCTCGCTCGGATAAGTGAAATAACAAAACTTTTTTAGATAGCGTGGATCGCAACCAACAATCAATAATTAACAAAAACCAAGAATGAAGATATCTGCTTCTGCACCAGTTTGGATTAACGCCAACCCTAGCTTCAAATATTTTGAGGGTCGTATCATTCGCTATCTTTCCCAGCAAGTGCCTTTAGCCTATTGGGAGTATCATCAAGAATTAGATGAAGCAAGTTCTTTAAAGATAGCTTTGACACTATTGCACGACTATATTAAAACCAAATCTCAAGCGATAGATATTATTGGTCACGGCACAGGAGGACTGTTGGGATTACTTTATGCTCGTCAGTATCCTAATCGAGTAAAATCTTTAACTTTGTTAGGAGTAGGTAGCACTCCCTCAAGTGACTGGCAAGCGCAATACTATCAAATACGGCAACTATTGCCCTGCAGTCAAGAAATAACTCTGGGTCGAATAGTACGAATGATGTTTGGTCCTCAAAGCCGCAGCAATACGGTTAATCTAACTAAAGTTTTACAGCGAGATCTAGTTACTGCTCCAACATCTCATTCTCTGTATCAGCTTGATCATGTTGAGCCTGGCGGTGTATCAATGCCAATGATGGTTTGTGGTAGCGAAAACGACGGTATCATCAATCGTTCTAGCTTAGACGGCTGGAATGAATATCTCAAATCTGGTGATGAGCTTTGGGTTAATTCTCAGGGACATCATTTTGTTCACTACTTTTTTCCCGAAGTAACGGGTAGACAGATAATTAAATTCTGGCGGAGAGTAGAAACTCAATCAACAAATATTTCTTCAAAGTCAAATGTTTCAGAAGAGATTTGTTGCCACTACTTCTAGTTTGAGCCATTCCCCTGATTACCGACAACAGCAAAAGTTGAACTATCGTAAACTAGGAAATACGCTAGATAACTCAAACCCTGTTTGAAAAATATATTAAAAAAAGCGACGTAAAAAAAAGCTACAAAGTTCTGCCAGCTTTAGTAAGCTGGCATATTGATTAATTATGAACTCTCAATACTTGTGAGCAAGGCTTGCTGGGCGATCGCCCAATCTTCTTGAGTCTTGATGACTAATATCTGCACCTGAGAATTAGCCGCAGCAATATTAATATCTTGGGGTTGCTCATTATTGGCAGCCAAACTCAACTGCAAACCGAGATAAGATAAACCCAAACAAGTTCTAGCGCGCACGATTGCTGAATTCTCTCCTACTCCTGCAGTAAACACAAGAGCGTCTATTCCATTGAGACTAGCAACCATTGAGCCGATCGCTTTTTGGAGACGGTAAATATAAATGTCCAATGCTAACTGAGCCTGCATGTTGCCGTCGTCGATCGCCTTAATGATAGTTCTGAGATCGGCGGCTACTCCCGATACACCCTTTAAGCCAGACTCCTGATTAAGAATCTGATTAACTGACTCTGGAGCTAGATCATATTCCTGCATCAGATAAAGTGGAATTTGAGGATCAATTGAACCGCAGCGAGTCCCCATCATCAAGCCCTCCAGAGGGGAGAAGCCCATCGTCGTATCAACACATTTCCCTCCAGAGCTCGCCGCCAGAGAACAGCCGTTACCCAAATGACAGGTAATAATTTTCAGTGACTCTACAGGCTGCTGTAGGATCTGAGCCACTCTTTGAATACAGTACTGATGACTGATCCCATGGAAACCGTACCGCTGAATTCCCTGCTCGTAATACTTGTAGGGTAAAGGGTAAATTTTGGCAATTTCGGGCATTGTGCAGTGAAATGCCGTATCAAACACTGCTACTTGGACTACCTGGGGCAAAATCTCCTCCATAGTCTCAATTCCTTCCAGGTTAGCTGGATTATGACTTGGTGCTAGGGGAATCAAATCGGCGATCGCTTGTTTAACAGCCGCATCAATCACAACAGGTTGGCTATATTTTGCCCCACCATGAACTACTCTATGTCCGACAAGCTCAATCTCGGCTAAATCGTCTAAAACTTTTGTTGTCCCAGTAACGAGAGTATTCAACAAAGTTTTTAAAGCCTGATCCTTCTCTAAAACCGTAATTTCCTGTTGTTGATCGTTACTTTTAACCTGAAGAACCCCCACTGATTGAGCCACTGTCCAGTCTAGATGAGCTGACCAGATTGGTTTAGTAGATGATTGACCCGCAATATCTGCTGCTCGGTCTAAATCGTATAAACAGCTTTTCTGACTACTAGAACCTGCATTGAGGACTAAAACAAGCATTATCGATCACTAATATTAATTAATAATTGTTATTAATTGTTCATTACAATCAGGGGCGGTTCATTATCATGAGTTTGTTGCTTGATATGGGCGCGATCGCTTAATTTCAGTAATCGTGGCCCTTGCTGACAAAATTCGAGGACACTCACTGCGGCGACAGGCATGTTAATGCGATCACGATACCGTCCGACATCAATTCCTAAAAGAGAACAGAGCATAATCCGAATAGTAGCTTTATGTGACACGACTAGGACGTTACCGTTGGGATAAGCAGCCTCGATTTCTTCAATCACTTTAGAGCTACGGCGCGCGATGTCAATCGCTCTTTCTCCCCCAGGAGGAGCATTCCACCCAGGTTCAGAGCGCCAGCGCACATACCGATCATGATCTGTTTGGTTGACTTCTGCAGGGGTTTTATCTTCCCACTCACCAAAGTCGATTTCTTTCAAACCATCTCGTAACTGCATTTCCATGCCAACAAGTTCGCACAAAGGTTTGGCAGTGGCGATAGTGCGACGCATGGGGCTGCAAAAAATAGCTTTCCAAGATATTGCTTGATAAACCGCTGCAAAATCCTCTGCCATTATCACTCCTTCTGGAGTCAAATCGACATCAGAAGTTCCACAAAAACCTCCAGTTATACTGGCTTCGGTTTCGCCATGTCGCAAGAAATAAAGATTTAGACTCATTTTTTATAAGAGTGAAAATTGCCATAAATCCTAATCTAGATGTTGAAAATTAAGAGAACCTTAAAAGAAATAACGATAATGATTCCTGCTCGGGAAGTTAGCAAAATCTTTTGAGGAAAAACAAGGGGTAGTTTCCCTCTCGAAATTTGCATTTAAAAAGAAGAATGTGTTAAGTACATTACAAATAATTATTACCGTATACTTATAAAGTACAACAATAACTAATATATGACATAATTTTTTTATAAAATTTTTTTCTTCTCGCCAATTAATCCAATACTGCCAGCAACGAGAAAACTATGTTCTCTGCCGCAGAATAAACTCAGCGATCGCCAGATCAACAGGAGTTGTCACCTTAAGATTAGTCTCTTCTCCGCGAACAATTTTGACGGGCAACCCACATTTTTCCAGCAGCGCCGCATCATCCGTCACCTGCCAGCCCAATTCTTTTCCTTGAGCATGACAACGCTTGAGCAATTCTACGTTAAATCCTTGAGGAGTTTGTGCCGCCCAAAGATCTTGACGCTCAGGAGTCGCGGTTATTATCCCTTGAGAGTCTACTACCTTGATCGTATCTTTTACGGGAATGGCTGCAATCAGACCCTCACAGGTCAGCAATGCCTCGCTACAGCGATCAAATAGCTCAGAAGTCGCTAAACACCTCGCCCCATCATGGATTAAAACTCGTTGGGCATCTGCGGGTAAAGCCTGTACGCCATTATAAACTGATTCCTGACGAGTATCTCCACCGACAATTAGCTCAACCGGTTTACTAAAGTTGAGCTGGCTCAAAATATTTTTAAACTCAGCCAGATCCCCAGGTTGCCCCATAATACCAATCCATTTGATGCTGGTGGCATCCGCTGCAGCTTGTAAACTCCAGGAAAGCAAAGGCTTCCCCAGCAGTTTTAATAACAGCTTATTGCGGTCGCTGCCCATGCGACGACCCATACCTGCTGCTGGAATCAGTAAGTGCATTTAATGATGTTTTCCTAAAAATAATCCGCTTTAGCTCTATCATCCACTAAAATTGTCCTCAGATAAAACTAAGGACTATATCATCTCTATAGAATGCGTATACTAGCCCTCGTGCCTGGCGATATTGGCAATCAACTCCTCTTTTTTCCTACCCTGGAAACTATTAAGCAACAATACCCTCAAGCCGCAATTGATGTTTTAGTCGAACCTCGTTCAAAAAAAGCCTATCGGGTTTGCAAAAATATCGATGATGTTTTGGTGTTTGATTTTCAAGACCGCAATAGCTTTGCAGATTATCTTAATCTTTTGGGTACGGTACGCGATCGCGAATATGATGCTTTTATCAGCCTCAAAACTTCTTGGCGCATCAAGCTCTTATTATGGCTAAACGGCATACCTACTAGAGTTGGTTATAAAGATGATTCTGCTTTATATCTATCTGCTGCTATAGCCCGTAAATCCGAGCAGTATCAGGCGGAGATGTATCATGATTTGGTTACAGGATTAGGAATACAGGCAACTTGCCCACCTCTAACGATTAACGTCCCCACCGAAGATATTAGCTGGGCAGAATATGAACAGCGACGACTAGCTATAGATAGAGGCTATATAGTACTTTGTGATGAATCCTCAACAGAGGAAGTGGATGCTTATCCAATTACGAGTTGGCAAAAAATTATCGCCGATATCGAACAACGCCAAACAGGGTTATCAATTGTCCTGCTGCAAAGCGATCGCAATCAAGAGTGGGTGACAACAATGGTGACTGCTAATGGTAATTTAAAAGCGATTTCTCCCCCCGATGTGGGTAAAATGGCGGGTATTATTGCTGGCGCAAATCTTATTGTCTGTAATAGCGGGATGGCAATGCAGTTAGCCGTGGCGACGGATACTTACCTCTTTGCTTTGGTAGATAATCAAGCTCAGAAGAATATCCCTGCGGCAAAAGAAAACTGTAGTTTAATTTCCGCCGAGAGCAATAACGTTAAGGATATTGAAGCAGAAAGAGTGATTCAGCAACTATGGCAGGAATAGCTGGCTGTATTGACTGTGGTGACGACTAGATTGTTGCGGGATTTAGGGAAATTTAAATCTGACATTACGTATCAAGGTGAGAACGTAATTAAATCGGGAATGGATATTGCTTTTAATTTATCAGCCTTCATTCCTTGATCCCTTCTGGATCTCAGTTACGCGACGAAGTAGCTAATTCTTTAGGACATCCTTAACAAGCAGACATATTAGCTGAGAACAAGCTAATCTTGTACAGCTATAGCTAGTCTCCTCTTACCTTTCTCCCTAATTCGATTAGCCGCACCTATGTAGCGTTTTTAACAGTGTTACTTATAATGTATCTTAAATTGTTCTTTAAATCGTTTAGTCCATCGTTACCCAACCACCTTGCATAACTGACTGGCTGACTGTCATTAATTGACAGCCAACAATTGTGGCTATCAAACAGATCTAGCTCGAAAACAAGTGTCTGTCGTTATCCAAATCTAATTTATCCACACGAGAGCAGCATGTAACGATTATTTCATGGCACAAAAACATTGGGAGCAACAGCCAGCCTCTTTTGTTGAAATGGTTGAGCTAATCAAAAACTATATTTGCAGAGAAATCATTCGGGAAACTGAAGCAAAACAGCTTTACTATCACAATATTAATCATGCTTTGCAGGTTAAGCGGCGAGCTGGATGTATTTTTCAAGCCATTAAACCAATTTTAGCTCAAAGCTATTCGGCACAAGAATTATGGCGCATAGCTAACCTGATTGACATCTGCGCCCTCGCCCATGACATGGTACAGATCTTTGAGCCAACTCCAGTTAATCAGCCTCGCAAGAGAATTTCTCAAGCCAGCGAGACAGAAACCGCAAATAAGCTGCTGCGCTACATCAAAAATCTAGAGCTGATTTTGGCAACGAACAAACTTAATCGCTCATTCTTGTTTAGCGATCGCGAGCAACAGATTATTAAAGATGCTATCCTAGCAACTATATGTATTCAAGATCCTCAAGGAAACAGAGCCAATAACGTTTTCTCTAACCACTCAATTTATCAACCCTACCTTTACAATCCTCACGACAAGATTTCTATTGTCGGCAGCATCATTGCCCTAGCTGACTTAGGAACTTTGGGCATAGACGGTGTGGAAGCCTATATTCAAGATGGTATCTTAATTTTCTTGGAAGATAATCCTTATTTTCAGCAGCAGGTGTCTAATTGCGATCATTTTAATTTTGCTCAACAAGAAGATATTAAAACTAAACTGCTAAACATGAGTCGTTTCATCGTCGCTTTGGCTTATGAAAGACAGGCTAGATTTGAGCAGGAAATTGCCGGATTTGTCTCTCAGATACGCTCGATTCTGCGTCACCAGGTATTTATCCACCTCAATCACGAAAGTATCGCCCAAGTTGCAGCTCTAGTACCCAACCAGCCAGAAGCTAGCTACTCTGAATTAGTAAGTTTCTTTTGCTCCAACCAGGATTTATTCAATATCTAGGGCATGTCATCAATTGAGGGGAAGAATGCTTTTGAGAGTCATTTTAGCGAGATACAAGGAGAAAAATGTTCTGCATAGCAGAGCTACGGAGATTATTTTTCGACGCAGTAGGTCGTTAAAAGGCGAGCGACCCCGCGTCGCCGTAAGGCGCAAGGGAATGCGCGAGACCGAAAAAAGCTCTTTTTTTTAATTGATGACACGCCCTAATCTTGTACGGTTATGGAAGTGCCAACTTGAGACTCCTGCCACAGTCGATACAAACAATATTCAATTTCGGGGTTGAGTTCACAGACAAACACTCCTTCTTCGCTGGTTGACTCTTGAGCCACCCATGTACCCAACAAACTAACCTCTAAGTACTTTTCATCACAGGGAACTATTTCGATAGACTGGTTTTCCGCCAGTTTAATTAAGCTATTGAGGCTGGAAGTAATGGGCAGTACGAGACTGGCAATACTAGACTCGACATAAATACTAACCCCAGCGCGTAGGTTAACCAGTATTCTGTCTGCTTGCCAAACTTCAATTGATTTGTCTAAATATTCTAGATAAATTTCGCTTTCCAAATATGTAATTTTTAGCATGAGCGTTGCTCCTCAAAAATTAGAATTGAACCTGTGTTTACTTCAGGTTTGGTAGATGTTCGTCTTGATTGAACTAGTCCATAACTAACTGTTGAATATTATTTGGGCTTTGACACTGACTCAAATCACCGTTCTCTTGTTTGTTCCGTACTGAATCAAGATAAAAAAACTCCGCAACTTGCCCCTCAAGCAGCGAAAAATGTTAATTTTTGTTAAATTAACAGCTTAATTTAGCATGGTCATTGAGGATTTTTTCTTCGCTATTTAGTTGTTCTCACGATCGCTCTTGAGAGATTTTTAGAGTGCAATCGTCTACTATTTCTGGGTTATGAGCACTTATACGTTTGGCTGCTGATAAGTATGCCACTCTGTTTTATGCCTGACTTAAATAACACTTCAAGCACTCCCTTTTTACAAACAATTGCTGAAGCGCGCTATATTAGAGTTTGAAGAAGAAAGTGTTAGAAACAACATTAAATTTGTTGCAAGGGGTTTTCAAACAGCAATTTTAATACTACACTTATATTACCGTATATGTCTAGTATCTAGAGGAAAAAAAATGCGAACCCTAACTCGCACGTCAACAACAGAAATGGAAGTTACCAGCATTCGTCTGGAGCGCAGTCTCAAAGACAAGCTAAAAGAACTTTCTGGGAATCAAGGTTATCAAGCTTTAATTCGAGATATTCTATGGAATTACGTTCATCAAAAATCTGGAGATTATCGCCCTCAATTTGCTCGTTCTGATATCCGCGCCACTATGGAAGCGACAGCTCGTAAGGATGAAAGCTGCGCTCTCACTGGCAAGCTAATACAGGAAGGTGAACCAATGTTGCTGGGCTTTACAATCTACGGTGATTTAGTTCCATTAAGCGTCAATAGCGTAACTGAATAACATTCGAAGTTGAGGAAGAAGGAGTTCGCAACGGGGCTAGAGTTAAGTCTGCCCTACTTGAGATTACTTTCTTCCTCGCGCCAATGGTTTCAGATATGACATAACTGGATGTAAACATAATAATTTTCTAACTTCATGTAGCTTCCTCAGAGATACTATTTGCTTCTCTAGCTAGCATTGTTGTTTTCCTGAATCTAAATAAAGAAATTAAAATATATAGGCAAATAAGCAAGATACGTTTCGGTACGACGATGAATTCGGCGCAATTTAATGGAGCTGGCTAATTTCGTCACTGGAATGCGATCGCAAATCTCATAGGAGTTATTCAAGATGACAGAATCTACCAAGACTGTAGAAAGAGGGATTCAATTAACCCCAACAGCTTTCAAGCATATTAAAATGCTGCAAGAACAACAGGGCAAAGAACTTTGCCTGCGGGTTGGCGTTCGTCAAGGTGGCTGTTCGGGAATGTCCTACATGATGGATTTTGAAGAACCCGAGAAAATTAATGATAGTGACGAAGTATTTGACTACGATGGGTTTCAAATTGTCTGCGATCCCAAGAGTCTTTTGTATCTTTACGGTTTGGTATTAGATTACAGCAACGCGATGATTGGCGGTGGCTTTGAATTTACTAATCCTAATGCAGCTCAAACCTGTGGTTGTGGCAAGTCCTTTGGAGTCTAAAGTAATCTGATTATCATTTAGGCAAAAACATATTTAAAAAAACAAAACTAAATATTTATTTAAAGCAGGTTGTCTGAAGTCAGTCTGCTTTTTTTGCTTCTGAGGGATAAGCATTTGTGACAACTTAACGTCTTGTGCTGTTTGTTAACATCGGGATTGGAGAAGAGTAGCCATTTTTGTGACTAATTTCTAATACTCTTAGGAACACTGCTTTTAGGTTAGATACAGTTTAGCCAGAGAGATTACACGACTACTCTTCTATATCAATCATATTTTTAGGCTGATTGAGCCAAAATTTTGAGATATTCCTTAACCGTATTGGCAAAACCCATTTCCAAAGCCTCGGCAGTTAAAGCGTGACCAATAGATACTTCCAGAATATCGGGAATAGTACAAAACTTAGCTAAATTATCCAGGTTAAGGTCATGTCCTGCATTGACTCCTAAACCTAGTGACTGCGCCTTGTTTGCTGTATCGGCATACTGTTGCCATACGGCATTCAAATCTTTATTTTCCCGATAGGCAGTGGCGTAGGGTTCAGTATAAAGTTCTATTCTCTCCGCGCCAGTATCGGGTACAAGAGCAATCTGTGCTATGTCAGCATCCATAAACAGACTAACTCGAGTACCCAAGCTGTGTAATTCCTCAATAATCGGCAGCAAACGTTCTTTATCTTTGGTCAAGTCCCAACCGCTATCGGAGGTAAAAGTGTCGGGTGTATCGGGGACGAGGGTGCATTGAGTTGGTTTTAC